>NZ_JBKHUI010000005.1:0-254567 GCF_046569695.1 Kluyvera sp. 142486 | reverse complement strand
ATGTCAGATCGTATGCGCCTGTTAGGGCGCGGCTGGTAAGAGAGCCTTATAGGCGCATCAGAAAAACCTCCGGCTATGCCGGAGGATATTTATTGCCTGATGGCGGCGTAAACGCTTTATTCAGCCTACGTTCGCTGCCGTTGTAGGCCGGATAAGCGAAGCGCCATCCGGCAGTCAGATACCTAGTCGCACCACACAGGCTCATTTTCGCGCACGCTGCGGATGCTAGCGTGGATCTCTTCCGGCACGATACGCGTCAGGGAGAGCGGCGGCAGATTATCAGGGTCAACGTAGGCGATATCCAGCGACTCATGGCTGATAGCCAGCTCACCGCCCAGCGTTTCGCAGAGGAAAATCAGCTTATAGACATGCCAGGGATAGGGCGGATGCCCGTGCTGGTTACGGTCCCAGACGCCGAGCAGACGGCTCACCTTCACCTCAAGCCCGGTCTCTTCGCGCACTTCTCGCTCCACCGCTTCCGTAGGGCTATCGCCAATATCGGCCCAGCCGCCCGGAAGACTCCAGCCTTTATCATCGGACTCCTGCACCATCAGCAGCTTGCCCTCATGCAGAATAATCGCGCGGACGTCGGTCTTCGGCGTGGCGTAGCCGGTGTCCACCTTATGCAGGTTTTGCAGCGTCTCTGCCGGGAGATCAAAGCGCGCGGTTAATAATCGTTCTGCAATCCCCATCAGGTCTTCATAGCGTTCGCGATCGTAGACGTCCCTGGTATAGGTCAACCCGGTCTGGGCAAGCGCCTGCAGGCGTTGGGCAATAAGCGCGAGTTCGTTCTCGTTGAGTACTTCTGACATGCTTCCTCCCGTTGTGTTTTCCGGTAAATGGGCCAGAAAACGGTCTTTGTAGGATACCTGGTGCGGTCACTTGTACGTTAGGGGGAATGAACATACCACCTGGTAAATCCGGCTAAACGCTTCTATAGTCGAGACAGTTTCCCCGCAACAGGACTCACTAATGCGTTTTAACGGATTGACCAAAGGCTTTTTCATTTTCATTCTCGCGCTCGTGACCTGGGCATTTTTCGATGTACTGTCGCCGTATTTCTCCGCCATTCTGTGGGCCGCGATCCTCACCGTCGTCTTTAACCCGGTGAAGAACAAACTGCGCAGCGCACTGGGCGATCGTAACGGATTGGCCTCGCTGCTGACTATCGGCATTATCTGTCTGATCGTTTTTATTCCGCTGATGACGATCCTCTCTTCTCTGGCGCTCGAACTCAGTGCAGTTGACACCAAGCTGCAACAAAACACCTCTCGGTTCCCGGAAGTGATTGCCAATATCTTCTCCCACCTGCCGCGCTGGGCTAAGGGATTTTTGATAGAGCACAACCTGGCTAGCGCCACGCAGATTCAGAAAAAACTCTCTGACGCCGCGCTGGCGGGCGGGCAGTACCTGGCCGGCAGCGCCTTCCTGATCGGCAAAGGAACCTTCGGCTTTGCCCTCAGCTTCGGCATCATGCTCTATCTGCTGTTCTTCCTGCTGAAAGATGGGCCGTATCTGGTGCGCCAGATCCTCGACTCTTTACCGCTGACGGATTTTGTTAAGCAGCACCTGTTCGCCAAGTTTGTCGGCGTGACGCGGGCGACGGTCAAAGGTACGGCAGTTGTTGCGGTGGTGCAGGGGACGCTTGGCGGCATCGCCTTTGCCATTGTCGGCATCGACGGCAGCGTGCTGTGGGGCGCGCTGATGGCGTTCCTTTCTCTGGTGCCTGCAGTGGGGTCAGCGATTATCTGGGTACCGGCGGCGATATACCTCTTCGCCACCCAGCAGATTTGGCAGGGGCTGTTTATCGTTGGCTTCTTCGTGATTATTGTCGGGCTGGTGGACAATATTCTGCGCCCGTTGCTGGTGGGCAAAGACACCAAAATGCCGGACTACCTGATTCTTATCACCACTATCGGCGGCATGGAGATCTACGGCATTAACGGCTTTGTGATTGGCCCGCTGATTGCCGCGCTGTTCCTCGCCTGCTGGAACCTCTTCTCCGGGCGAGACCACGCCGGGAACGTCGAGGGGCTGGACGAGGAGTTTATCGAAGAGGGTAAAAATCCCCCCGAAGCGTAAAACGCCACAACCGTTGTAGGCCGGATGGCGCTTCGCATATCCGGCCTACCAGCATCTTTTTATTGTCACGAGAAATCAGGCGTTTCCTATAATTTCAATCATGCTTCTTGTTTTTAGGTAGTAGAAGGAACCGACAGGTGAGAATTGCCACAATAACCAACTGGGCCTATGGCGCGACGGTATGTCTGACGATTGTCTCCGGTATCGTTATGCTGATGGCCTCCAGTGCGGATAACGCCGAGCGGCAGGCGGTGCAGCAGCGTTTAGTGTTCGATCGACTGACGGATGAAATCGAGAGCAATGCCTGGTCGCTCTCTGACTTAGCGCGTCTGTACGTGGTGAATAAAGACCCTGAGGTGCTGAGCGAATATCATCAGCGGGAAAAGCAGCAGGTGGAGATAGAACACCATCTGTCGAAGCTCGAAGATGTCGGGGCGACGGGTGAAGAGCTGGCGCTGCTGCACGAAGGGCTACAGATTGTGTATGACCTCCAGGATGAACAACAAACTGCGCTCGCCAACTTAGCGCATGAGGAAGCACCGATTGCCGTCTCGTTGCTGTATGGCAAAATCTACGAGCAGGAGCTCGATCGGGCGCAGGAGCGCATGGACCATTTCCGCCAGATGCTTGATAGCCGGGCGCTGCGGGCGGTACAGGAAGCGGCCCGCGACTCCCGCATGCTGCGTACGCTATCTGAGGTGATGGTCGGGCTGACGGCGCTGCTGTTTTTATTCGTCCTCGGCTTTATTTTAAAACGCCGGGTGCTGCGCCCGGTGGTGCGGTTGAGCGACGTGGTGCATCGCCTGGCCTCTCAGGACTACGCCGTGGATACGCCGAACTTTAAGCAGATTGATGAAATTGGCGACATGGCGCAGGCGATCCGCATTTTCCGCGAGAACGGCCTGGTGCGGCAGCAGCTTGAACGGCAGCGCGATGCCGACTGGGCGATACGCGAACTGCTGGCGCGTATGACCCAGCGTCTGCAGGGCTGCGAATGCTTTGACGACGTGGTGAACGTGGCGGAACTCTTCGCCCCCAATATTGCACCGGGTGTCGCGGGAAGACTCTATATTCTTGACAAAGACCCGTGGCAGATGCGCTGCGTGGCTTCCTGGCTATCGCCCCAGGGCGAACCGACGCCGTTCCACCCGGACGAATGCTGGGCGGTGCGCCGTGGGCAGAGCCACCCGCCGGTGCACGGCGAGCCGGATATCGGCTGCTACCATCTGCCAGAGTCGTGCCTCGACCATACGCTGTGCGTCCCGCTGATTGCCCAGGGCGAGGCTATCGGCCTGCTCTCTTTCCAGAATCTCAACGAAGAGACCACGCCTTCCCGGGCTTATCTGGAGCTGATGGCGGAAGCGCTTGGCCTGGCGTTAGCCAACCAGCGCCTGCGCGACGCGCTGCTGGAAAAAGCGCTTTACGACCCGCTGACCGGGCTGCGTAACCGTCACCATCTGGACGATCTCCTGAATACTCAGATGAGCCAGGCGATTCGCAACGAAGAGCCGATGAGCTGTCTGATGATCGACATCGATCACTTCAAAAATATCAATGACCGTTTCGGTCATGAAGCGGGTGACGGCGTGATTAAAAGCGTCGCCTCTACCATTCAACGCGTGGTGCAGGATCGAGGCTTAGCTTTCCGTTACGGCGGTGAAGAGTTTTTGGTGTTGCTGTACGACATGGACGATGAGGCCGCCAACCGCATCGCCCGCGAGATTTTCGACGGCGTGCGCGAACTGGTGCTGCGCTTTAGCGGTGCGGAGATTGGTCACGTAGATGTCTCCATCGGCGTGGCGAGCTACCCGCAGCATGCCCAGAGTGACAGCCTGCTGCGCGCAGCGGACGTGGCGTTGTACCGGGCGAAGGAGTTGGGACGGTCGCGGATTGTGAGCTTTGGGGCGCTGGCGGGGTAGGGCAGGTGCGTGTGGTGATATAGTAAAGTGAAGGCGGTACTTTTCAGGAGTACTGCCTGGTTTTTTATTATATTTAATTACTGAAGTTTAATTGTTAATAATGAAAATAAATTACCCTTTGCGCATTCAAGAATAATCAATCTGCAATGTTAATTATTTATATAATTAAAGTAACACGTCGTAAAAATTGGCTGTTTTTAGTTCTCATAGACGAGTATTTACCTATCATGATATAATACGGAGGAAAAACGTGCAGATTATTAATCTGGCGTTAACGTAAATAAATATTTGAGGGGACTCTTCCAGTGGGACGTAAATGGGCCAATATCGTTGCTAAAAAAACGGCTAAAGACGGTGCAACGTCAAACGTATATGCAAAGTTCGGTGTAGAAATCTATGCTGCTGCTAAACAAGGCGAGCCAGATCCAGAATCAAACTCCGCGTTAAAATTCGTTATTGAACGTGCGAAACAAGCACAGGTTCCAAAGCACGTTATTGATAAAGCCATTGATAAAGCCAAAGGCGGCGGAGACGAAACCTTCGTAGCAGGGCGTTATGAAGGCTTTGGGCCAAGCGGTTCTATGCTTATCGCTGAAACGCTGACCTCTAATGTGAACCGCACGATTGCTAACGTCCGCAACATTTTCAATAAAAAAGGCGGAAATATCGGTGCGACGGGTGCGGTCAGCTATATGTTTGACAACACCGGTGTGATCGTATTTAAGGGAACAGACCCTGACAGTATTTTTGAAATTCTGCTTGAAGCTGAAGTGGAAGTTCGTGATGTCACCGAAGAAGAAGGTAACATCGTGGTTTATACTGAAGCGACCGATCTTCATAAAGGTATTGCCGCGCTGAAAGCGTCTGGTATTACTGAATTCGCCACCACCGAATTAGAAATGATTGCGCAATCAGAAATTGAACTGTCACCAGAAGATTTAGCCATCTTTGAAGGACTTGTTGATGCCCTTGAAGATGATGACGATGTGCAGAAAGTATATCACAACGTTGCCAACCTCTAATTATAGATTAAAGAAATCTGCCGTTATGGCAGATTTTTAAATTTATAAAGGCGTTATAAATAACTATATCTAGCCAGATATAGTTATTGCCAAAAGCAGTTCTGAAAAGATTGCTAACAGCGGTTTACATACCGCTGTAAATGGCACTAAAGGAAAGATGTGACCCCTCCTCACCATGCTATATATCCATCAACATATACTCCTCATAAAAAGGAAGCATAGCGATGTTGAGAGGTAAAAGAGCCGTAATCACTGGCGGCGGCGGGGGATTTGGTCAGGCGCTGTGCGTTTGGCTGGCACGAGAGGGCGTCGAGGTGATGTTCTCTGCGCGGCGTGTCGCTGATATTGAAAAGACCTGCAGTATTATTGCTGCTGAAGGGGGAAGGGCAACAGGCTATCTTTGCGATTTAACCCAGCCAGCCTCTATTTCTCAGTTTTCTTCGCAGCTTCTAAGCGCCGACAAGCCCATCGATATTTTAATCCTCAATGCTGCTCAGTGGTTGTCAGGGACGATGGACGATCAACCTGGCGCTGAAATCATCACGACCATCAGTTCTGGTCTGACGGGTTCCATTCTCCTCACTCAGACACTGCTTCCGGGAATAAGACGTTCAGAGAGTGCTGACATCGTCTCAATAATATCGGCATGCGGTATCCCGAATTTTACCGATTCCATCGCTCATCCCGCATTCTTTGCCAGTAAACATGGACTGAGCGGTTTTACTACCAAACTCTCCAGGCAATTATCCAAAGAAAATATACGGGTGACCGGATTATACCCACCAGACTTTGACGTTAATGGGTTAGACGCGTCTGTCGATATTCAATCCCGAATGGGGGAGAGTCTCATGGATGGGCGCTCTATTTGGGAAACGATTTGCTTTGTGCTGACCCAACCTCGCAGTTGCCATATCGGTAGCATCTACTTTCAGGGGCCAACTCGCGAAGATTTGCAAGAATAGAGCCGTAATCTGGGTCTACAGTTAGCCTATCATCGAACCGAAAATTGCGCCCAGCCCGCCAGCATCAGTCGGTTAAGCAGGGTTAAGCAGGTGCTTTTTGATGATCTCCGCCAGCCGGGTAAACGCCGGATCCATCGCCTCCTCATCAATGCTGGCAAACCCCAGCAGCAGACCTTTGCGCGTTGGCGTGTCGGCAAAATAGCGTGACAGGGGGCGAACCAGCAGCGCCTGCTGGTTGGCCTCCTGGGTAATGGCGAGGTCATCGGCATCATCGGGTAGCTGCAAAATGAGATGCAGCCCGGCGTTGCTGCTGAACTCGCCCAGGTACTGTTTCCCCAGTTGACGGGTAATGAGCGCAACCAGCGCAAGGCGACGGCGGCTGTAGAGCTGGCGCATTTTGCGGATATGGGCCGCGTAGTAGCCTTCGCGAATAAATTCCGCCAGCGCGGCCTGCATCAGCAGGTGGCCCCCACGATAGAGATCGCTATGCACCTTTTTTAACGCCGCCGCCAGCGGCTCCGGCAGCACCATATAGCCGAGGCGAAGGGCCGGGTAGAGGGTTTTACTGAAGGTGCCGATGTAAATCACCGGGCTCGCCTCTTCCAGCCCCTGAAGGGACGGGATCGGCTGCCCGGCAAAGCGGAACTCGCTGTCGTAATCGTCCTCGACAATCCAGCTCTGGGTTTTACGCGCCAGCGCCAGCAGTTGCTGACGGCGGCTCAGGCTCATCACCGACCCTAGCGGGTACTGATGCGAGGGGGTGACAAAAATCATCCTCGGCGCCGCCGCGTTCTCTTCTGCAGGCACTAGCCCCTCTTCATCCACCGCGATGGCGGAAAAATTCACCCCATTCATGCGCAGAATATTTTTGATGCCCCAGTAGCCCGGTTCCTCCACCCATGCCTGATCGCCCGGATTGCATAAGGTACGCGTCACCAAATCCAGCGCCTGGTGGATCCCTTCGGTTATCAGAATCTGGTCCGGTGAGCAGCGCACCCCGCGCGCCGTGCGCAGGTAATCGGTCAGCGACGCTTTCAGCTCGGCTACGCCGCCGTAGGCATCATAGGTCAGATACTGCGGCAGCGGCTGGCGGGCGAGGCGATCCTGAATTTTTTTCAGCGCGCGATGCGGAAAGAGGGTGACGTCAGGGACGCCCGGCACAAACGCGCCCCACTGGCGCGGGCTGGCGCTGGCGTTGCCCAGCAGCGCCTGACCGCGTTCCGACAATTGGACGCTGAGCGCCTGCTGCGGCGGGGCCGTAGGCGGCGCCTTTCGCTGGACCAGATTGTCCAGCACGCTCTCGCTGACAAAGGTGCCGCTGCTGGTGCGGGCTGAGATATACCCCTCCGCCTGTAGCTGCTCATACACGCGCAGCACGGTGTTACGCGACAGCGCCAGCTCGTCGGCCAGATCCCGGGAAGGGGGAATGCGGGTAGCGGGTTTCAGGCTGCCTTCCAGAATGCAGCTGCATATCGCCGCATAGAGACGACGATGCAATTTCTCACCGGCCTGTTGCGAAAATGCCTGTGTGATCACATCTACAGCAAGAGAACGCATTTGGATCCTTAAAATAAAACGTTTTGGCTCTCGATTAGAGTACCAGATGGTGAATAAATAGCAGTGAGATGTATTCACAGACTTATAAAAAAGATGAGGCACACTATGAGTAATAAAAACCTGCATCAACGTCGCCTGGCCGCCACCCCACGTGGCGTGGGCGTGATGTGCGATTTCTTCGCGCAGTCCGCGGAAAACAGCACTCTGACGGACGTGGAAGGTCGCCAGTTTATTGATTTTGCTGCCGGCATCGCGGTACTCAACACCGGTCACCGCCACCCGCGCCTGGTGCAGGCCGTTGAAGCGCAGCTGCAGGCTTTTACCCATACCGCCTACCAGATTGTCCCTTACGAAAGCTATGTCACCCTGGCCGAGAAGATTAACGCTGCGGCCCCGGTGGGCAGCGACGCGAAAACCGCCTTCTTCACCACCGGTGCCGAAGCGGTAGAGAACGCGGTGAAAATTGCCCGCGCCCACACCGGCCGACCTGGCGTTATCGCCTTTGGCGGCGGTTTCCACGGCCGCACCTACATGACCATGGCCCTGACGGGCAAAGTGGCTCCTTACAAAAAAGGCTTTGGCCCCTTCCCGGGCTCGGTTTTCCACGCGCCTTACCCTTCCGCGCTGCACGGGATCACCACCGACGATGCAGTAAAAGCCATCGAACGCCTGTTTAAGGCCGATATTGATGCTGAGCAGGTGGCCGCCATTATCTTCGAACCTATCCAGGGGGAAGGGGGCTTTGTCGTCGCTCCGCCGGATTTCGTCGCGGCGATTCGCCGCATCTGCGATAAGCACGGCATCGTGATGATTGCCGACGAAGTACAAAGCGGTTTCGCCCGAACCGGCAAGCTGTTCGCCATGGACCACTACGCGGATAAACCGGACCTGATGACCATCGCCAAAAGCCTTGCGGGCGGTATGCCGCTCTCCGGCGTGGTGGGCAAAGCCGAGATTATGGATGCACCAGCGCCCGGCGGCCTGGGCGGTACCTACGCGGGCAACCCGCTCTCCATAGCGGCTGCGCTGGCGGTACTGGATATTATTGATGACGAGAAGCTGTGCGAGCGCGCCGATGCGTTAGGCGAACGCCTGTGTGCCACCCTGAACGATGCCCGTGAATACGCGCCGGGTCTGGCAGAAGTGCGCGGCGTCGGTTCGATGATTGCCGCAGAGTTTACCGACCCGACAAGCGGAGAACCGTCTGCCGAACTCGCTCAGCGCGTGCAGCGTAAAGCGCTGGAGCAGGGGTTACTGCTGCTCACCTGCGGCCAGTATGGCAACGTGATCCGCTTCCTCTATCCGTTAACCATTCCGGAGTTCCAGTTCACCCAGGCGCTGGATATTATTAAAAACGCCCTGAAGGACTGACGAACCGCCACGTTACCCTCGCTTTCTGCACAAGATGGACATCTTTAGTGCCGTGGTACTTTGCTCATCCGAGCACCGACGATAGCCATCCGTATCGTCGGTTTTTTTATTAAAAATCCGATTTCACTGTTGAGGTAAACGATGAAAACGCTGTCGTTTCTGAATAACAATCCCGATTCCGCATGGAATATCTTTATTGCCCAGGTTGAGCGCGTGCTGCCCTATTTAGGCGAGCTGGAGAGCTGGGCCGACACGCTGATCCGCCCCAAACGCGCGCTGATTGTCGACATTCCGCTAGAGATGGAAGATGGCACCGTGCGCCATTTCGAAGGCTATCGCGTACAGCATAACCTGTCCCGCGGGCCGGGTAAGGGCGGGGTGCGCTACCACCCGGACGTCACCTTAGAAGAGGTGATGGCGTTATCCGCGTGGATGACCATCAAATGTGCGGCGCTGAATCTGCCTTTCGGCGGTGCTAAAGGCGGCATTCGCGTTGACCCAGGCGAGCTCAGTAAGAAAGAGCTGGAACGGCTGACCCGCCGCTACACCAGCGAAATCGGCCTGATTATCGGGCCGCAGCAGGACATTCCGGCACCGGACGTGGGCACCAATGCGCAGGTGATGGCCTGGATGATGGACACCTACTCGATGAACGTTGGCTCCACCACCACCGGCGTGGTCACCGGCAAACCTATCCACCTCGGCGGTTCACTGGGGCGCGTTAAGGCCACCGGGCGCGGCGTCTTTGTCACCGGGATGGCGGCGGCCAAACACATTAACCTCGACATTACCGGCGCGCGTATTGGCGTGCAGGGCTTTGGTAACGTCGGCAGCGTCGCCGCGCAGTTATTTGCCAGCGAAGGGGCCAAGGTCATCTCCGTACAGGATCACTCCGCCACGCTGTATGACGCCTCCGGCATTGATATTGATACACTTATCGCCTGGCAAACCGAGAACGGCAAGATAAAGGGCTTCCCGGGCGCGGCTGACGTCAACCCCGATGCTTTCTGGCTGTACGACTATGACATCGTGATCCCCGCCGCGCTGGAGGGCCAGATTACGGCCCAACGCGCCGAAGGTCTTTCATGCCGCCTGGTGCTGGAGGGCGCGAATGGCCCGACGGTGCCGCAGGCCGATGACATCTTGCGCGAACGCGGCATTATCGTGCTCCCGGACGTTATCTGTAACGCGGGCGGCGTGACGGTGAGCTACTTTGAGTGGGTGCAGGATTTCTCCAGCTTTTACTGGTCAGAAGACGAGATTTATCAAAAGCTGGATAAAATCATCCTCAACGCTTTTGATGATGTGTGGAATAAATCCCAGCAGCTGAAGATCTCGCTGCGCACGGCGGCGTATGCGATTGCCTGCGAGCGTATTCTTACCGCGAGGAAAGAGCGCGGGATTTACCCGTAATCTCTGTTTGTTGGTAGCGCGGAATCAAGCCCGATGACGTTTTGCGTATCGGGCTTTAATGACGTTACAGCGCTAGGATTTTCATTCAGTTTTGCAAGCGTCCTTCCAGCAACCCGTATTGCTCAGCCCCGTTAAGCGCAGTATCCTGTTGTTGTACCTGCAAAATCAGGTGCCGGGAGTGGAACCCTGAACCAACTTCATCGACGACATAAAGCGAGTTAACGCAATTTTATGTCGTATGCACAGTCACCATCTCAATGGTGGGCTAGCGGGGGCATTGAAAGATGCACCTGAATCGATGAGTCGGTCATTCTAACCCCGTCTGGTTTAGCCACCAATGAGAGAGAAAATATCACTTATCGGAGGCTGCCACGATGGCGACACCCCTCACCACAACTACCGTACCCGATTTCACCCACTGCGAGTTCTACTCATTCGCAGAAGGCCGCGCCGTCCACCTCGGCGGAGAATGGCTCTCCCAAGCCGGATTTATCGACGGCATGCCCATCAAAGTCCGCGTGATGAAAGATTGCATTGTGATTACCCCGCAGAACGGTTCAATAAGTGTGTTGCGTCCATCAGTTGAACTCACAGCCAGAAGCGGACGTTCAATACTTCTGCTTATACGGCCAAAATCAGTATGCCACTACAATTTTATGGTATCGATAAGTGCTGACAACAGATCGCTAAAGGTCGCGTATGACTCAATAACGTAATCCGTCGATACGCTATCGCGGATCTGGAAACGGTCGTCTTTGGGACTGAATACGAATACGGATATACCATCTTGACCAATCAGCACTTTATCGGTCAGGTTTGGGTCAATATAGATTTCGTCGGTGCGGGTATCAATGTTACGGATATAGATATTTGACCATAGAAGTTCGCCATTCTCCGCCTGTGTCAAATCGTAAAGGGTGAGTCCGTTGTACTCCAACCCGTCCATGAGTTCGAACATCTCAGCGTAATCCGGGCGATTTATCACCAGGCGCTGAATATCTGCGTAAACATCGCGTTTCGTCTCATCCCATTCTGCTGGCGCAGGATTGCGTATTAAGTCTGCCATGGTCTCCGGCGCTACTGGACTGGTTACCGGGTAGTTATTGGAAACCATCAGCGTGCTGAAGATGCCGATCATCTTGCTTGTATCGTTCATAGTGTGCTTACTTTCCTACCGGGTAAATTACGCCATGCGGCGAAGGCCATAAAACGTTAATGCTAGTGTTGTATGGAATTTCTTTGACGATAATTCCTTGAGCCTTTGACAGCGTGGAGTGATACGGCGAACGTTTAATTAGCACCATATTATCGAGGGCATTTGTACCACCGTCATCGAGTGGAATTTTATGGTGAACTTCCCACCCGGACGGCACTCCTCCACTCTCCAGGCGAAGTAGGGCATTGGTGTCAAACGTTGTTAATGCATCAGGGTGACTGGAAATAGATCTGAGAAATTTAGGCCGAACAGTATTAAATTCTTTTCGCAGTGCATTGTATTCAGCGCGATCTCGTCTTAAGTAGCTAAGTTCAGATACTTTCACATTATCAAGCAGGACATGTGCCTTTTTATATTTCCCTGGATAACTGGTGAGTTCTTGCACCCCTACTGGGTTACGTATAACCAGTAGTGAAGCAGCAGTGACCATCATCCCGGATGTCGTTTCGTTAAGTATGCCGTCGTATCCTTTCACGGCATCGCCGCCCAACTGTTCGGCTGTCTGCCGGAATCCCTCTATGTTACCGTTGTAGATCCCGCCTGCTGCCAAAAGTCTCCCGGCTGCTTTGCTGTTGATAGTTTTGCCTGCCTGGGCGCGCTGTATCGGAACATCGGAATAGTGATGTTTAATGGTCGGAGGCGGCTTTCTTCCCTGATGCTCGTTGAGGGTATATTCGTAGAGTTGACGCACTGCCTGCTGAAAAGACTCGCTGTAGGTATCCATGAAGCAGTCGTAAATCAGATTACTGTCATCATCGAAATAGAATGGATTGCGGAAGTGCTCCCATTTTTCCTGAGTGTCCACGCCGACCATCCAACCGTGCTCCAGGTTCCATTTCGCTTCATCATAGAGCCCGTCATATTCACCAAGGCACTTGCGTTTGTATGGTTGTGTTGTGAATCGGTGGTAAACACCTCCTCGTCGCTTCGGGAGGCTGTGAGGCAGAATGCGACTGCGCTGGTCATATTCCAGGTAATCAAGTTCGTAAAAGATGCTCGCCATTTCCAGGGCATTTTGTGGCGAAAAAATGAACTGAATATCACCTGGAGCCAGTTCTCGCTCGGCGTCCCATCTCATGTATAGAGTGAACATTCCGTTTCTTCCTTATTCCATGCATGTGATAAGGATTCTCTCGTTGGGGCGGTGAAAAATCAAACAGATTGGGATGCGCGATTGAGCTATTTTGTTTTTGCTGGAAGGAATTGTCATCGCCTCTCAGGCACAATATTGCTGCTCAAGTCGTCACGATGTAAGTAAGACCTTACCGATGTCCACAATTCACTCATGGCAACCCCAGTCCCGCCAGGCACTCCCTCCTGGCGGCTCCCCCAAAATCACCTCACAGCATGCAACCCACTCTCCCCCCGCCCAGCCGCCTTATTCAGCACCCGCTCAATCACCGCCGCCAGCTCATTAATCTCAAACTTCGCCACATACCCATCGGCGTTAACCTTACGAATATGGTCCTCGTTGGCGTTCCCGGAAAGCGAGGAGTGGATCACCACCGGAATATTGCGCAGCCGTGGGTCGGTTTTGATTTTGCGGGTCAGGGTAAAGCCGTCCATCTCCGGCATTTCGAGGTCGGTCAGCACCAGGGCGATTTTATCGCTCACCGGCACGCCTTCTTTCGCCGCTTCCTGGGCGATAAGCTCGATTTTCTCCCACGCTTCTTTGCCGGTCACGTGCAGCTGGGCAGGGATATCCATCGCCTTCAACCCTTTCTCCAGCATAGCGCGCGCTACCTTTGAGTCCTCGGCGACAATCGCCGTAGCACCCGGCTTAATATTGAATTTGCGCGGGTTCAGCTCTTTGGCGTGCAGGTCGTGGTTGGAAGGGGTGATGTCGTAAAGAATTTGCTCCACGTCGATAACCATCGCCAGGTTGTTGCTCTCCTTATGATCGTCAAGGCAGGCAATGCTGGTGATGTATTTGCCATTCACCGCCTTCTCGGCGGTGTGGATCTGCGTCCAGTCGAGGCGGGTAATGTTCTCAACAGATTCGACGGCGAAGGCCTGCACGCTGCGGGCATATTCGGTAATCAGCAGAATGTTCAGGCCGGTGGCAGGCTTGCAGCCTGCGACGGCGGCGAGGTCGATAACCGGAATGATTTGATCGCGAATGTTCACCATGCCCATCAGCGGCGGCTTAATGCCGGCGGGGCGGGTGAAGCTCGGCATCGGGACGATTTCCCGCAGCTTAAAGACGTTAATGCCGTACAGCTCCGAGGCGTCGCTCTGCGATGACGCGCCGAGGCGGAAAAGCAGCAGCTCAAAACGGTTGGACAGGGTCAGGTTAGCCCTGTCGTCGATCTCTTTCTGGAAGTTATCCATCATGCCCTCAGCGTAAAAAGCGTTCTCTATTAGCTGAGTTATCGGCAGGCGCGGCTAAAACGTTATCACAGCGTGAAGGTGGCGAAATCCTCGGCCAGTTCGCATGCCGGGAAATAGGCCTGGCACTCGGCGAGCAGGCGGCGGCAGCCTTCGGCGTCGTAGCGCGAGCTGACGTGGGTGACGATAAGCCGCTTCGCGTTGGCGGCCCGCGCCAGCTGGGCGGTCTGCTCGGTGGACGAGTGTCCGCGGCTGTTGGCTTTCTCCGCCATGGCGGCTTCCAGCGTCGCTTCATGTACCATCACATCAACGTCGCGGGCCATCGCCAGCGCGGCGTCACACGGCGCGGTGTCTCCAAAAATCGCCACTTTTTTACCTGGCGTGGCGGGGGAGAGGTAATCCGCACCGTTAATCACGCGGCCGTCCGCCAGCGTTACCTGCTCACCGGCCTTAAGCTGCTGGAACAGCGGGCCGGGCGCGACGCCTGCAGCAACCAGCCTGCGCGCATCCAGTGCCCCCGGCTTATCGTGTTCTTCCACGCGAAAGCCGTAGCACTCGACCGGGTGATTCAGCGGGAAGGCGGTGACTTTACGCAGGCCGTCGTCGAGGATCTCCCCGCCGCTGATTTCGACCACTTCCAGCGGGAAATCGGTCCACGAACCGCTCAGCCGCAGGGTGGTTTCAACAAACTCCTTCAGCCCTTTTGGCCCGTACAGGGTGAGCGGCTGAGCGCTGCCCGACATCGAACGGCTGCAAATCAGCCCCGGCAGGCCAAACAGGTGGTCGCCGTGCAGGTGGCTAATAAAGATGCGTTCGATTTTTCCCGGATGAAAAGCGGTGTGCAGCAACTGGTGCTGGGTGCCTTCGCCGCAGTCGAAAAGCCACAGCCCCGGCTGCGTCGGGTGTTGCAGATTCAGCAGCATTGCTGTTACGTTGCGAGTTCGGGTTGGCACGCCCGCGGATGTGCCTAAAAACGTCAATTGCATAGCGCCGCGCCCCTGGCGGTAAAAAATAAGGTTTAAGGAGCCTACCATGATTCGCTGGCAAGATTTGCACCATTCTGAATTAACCGTCCCGACGCTGTACACCCTGCTGAAGCTGCGCAGCGAAGTCTTCGTGGTGGAACAGGCCTGCGTCTATCTGGATATCGACGGCGACGATCTGGTCGGCGAAAACCGCCATCTGCTGGGCTGGAAAGACGACCAGCTGGTGGCCTATGCGCGCATACTGGTGAGCGACGATGAGTTTGAACCGGTGGTGATTGGCCGGGTGATTGTCAGCCCTGCGGTGCGCGGTGAACGCCTCGGCTATCAGCTGATGGAACGCGCGCTGGCAAGCTGCCAGCAGCATTGGCCGCAGCGGGCGCTCTATCTCGGCGCGCAGGCGCATCTGCGGGAGTTCTACGGCCATTTCGGGTTTATCACCGTCACCGACGTTTACGACGAAGATGGTATTCCACACGTGGGGATGGCGCGAGAAGTGGCGCAGGCATAACCCCAAATCCCGTCTATAGTGAAAGGCAAAGAGCGTTGATTTTCAGTGCGATATCGCCTTGTTACGTTTCCGCTCCCTAATCGTGGGTACTGCTTTTTATAACAAGTACCCCGTATACTATGCGGTTTTTATGATAGGGAGGTTTGCGTGCGATCCATTCTAGCGGCATTGCAGAGCCTGTCAGGGCAGCTGACAGACGATTTTCCAGCGTTGCCCGGCACGCAAATCATCGACGTCTCATTCCCCCTTAGCGATGCTTTCGACCCGCTTGCGTGGCTGAGCGGGCAGACGGTCTGGCCGCAGTTCTACTGGCAGCAGCGCAGCGGCAAGGAAGAGATTGCCGCGCTGGGTTCGGTCAAATCCTTTACCTCCCTGGCTCAGGCCAATGATTTCCTGCACACCCTTGAGCGCGACGACGTGCGAATCTGCGGCGTCAATGCCTTCGACCCGACGGTGGGGCAGCTATTCCTGCCGCGTCTGGAGTGGCGACGTGAAGCCGGGCGCGCCACGCTTCGCGTCAATCTCTGGAGCGCCACCTCGCTGCGCCAGGATGCGGAACAGGCGCGAGCATGCCTGGCACAGCTCACCGCCCATCACGCCGCGGCGGAACTGGTGTTGCAGCAAAAAAGCGAAACCCATCGTCCCGGCAAAGAGGGCTGGTGTCGGCTGATTGAGCAGGCCACCCAGGCCATTCGCGACGGCGCGTTTAGCAAAGTGGTGCTGGCGCGAGCAACGGATCTGGCCTTTTGCAGCGCGCCGAACGCCAGCGCGCTGATGGCCGCCAGTCGCCGGGTCAATTTCTCTTGCTATCATTTCTATATGGCGTTTGACGCTCAGCAGACGTTTCTCGGCTCCTCGCCGGAACGCTTATGGCGGCGGCGCGGCACGGCGCTGCGTACCGAAGCGCTGGCGGGTACCGTGGCGGCGCACGACGATGCGGCAACCGCGAAGCGGCTGGGCGACTGGCTGATGCACGATGATAAAAACCAGCGGGAAAACAGCCTGGTGGTGGAAGATATCTGCCAGCGCCTGCAGGGGGTGACCAATATGCTCGACGTGCTGCCCGCGGAAATCGTTCGTCTGCGCAAGGTGCAGCATCTGCGCCGCTGCATTCAGGCGGAGCTTAACGCGCCAGACGACACGCGCTGCCTGCTGCAACTGCAGCCGACGGCAGCGGTGGCGGGGCTGCCGCGTGCGCAGGCGCTGGACTTTATCGACCGTTTCGAACCCTTCACCCGTGAATGGTACGCCGGGTCGGCGGGCTATCTTTCTCGTCGCCAGAGTGAGTTCTGCGTGACGCTGCGCTCGGCGAAGGTGGAAGGCGACACGGTGCGTCTGTATGCCGGGGCCGGCATCATCGACGGCTCGGATCCTGAGCAGGAGTGGCAGGAGATCGAAAACAAAGCAGCAGGTCTGCGCGCTTTGCTGTTCCCTGAATAGAACATTACCGATTCATATCAAAATCCTACTAAGCCGTAGAATTTATACTGAGTCGATTATTTGATACCGGACAACTTCATGTCAGTAAGCGCATTTAACCGACGCTGGGCGGCGGTGATCCTCGAAGCATTAACCCGTCACGGCGTGCGACACGTTTGCATTGCGCCGGGGTCTCGTTCCACACCGCTGACGCTGGCGGCGGCGGAGAACCGCACCTTTATTCATCACACCCATTTTGATGAGCGCGGGCTCGGGCATCTGGCGCTGGGGCTGGCGAAGGTCAGCCAGCAGCCGGTGGCGGTGATTGTCACCTCCGGCACGGCGGTGGCGAACCTCTACCCGGCGCTGATTGAAGCGGGGTTGACCGGTGAAAAAATTATTCTGCTGACCGCCGACCGCCCACCAGAGCTGATTGACTGCGGCGCGAATCAGGCCATTCGTCAGCCCGGTATGTTTGCCTCGCACCCTTCCAGCACCCTCTCGTTACCGCGCCCGAGCCAGGATATTCCGGCCCGCTGGCTGGTCTCCGTGGTGGATGACGCGCTGGGCTCGCTGCATTCCGGCGGCGTGCACATCAACTGCCCGTTTGCCGAACCGCTGTATGGCGATATGGACGATACCGGCCTTGCCTGGCAGCAGGCGCTGGGCGACTGGTGGCAGGGGGAAAAACCCTGGCTGCGCGAAGCGCTGCATCAGGAAAGTGCCGTCCAGCGCGACTGGTTCTTCTGGCGGCAAAAACGCGGCGTGATTGTCGCCGGGCGCATGAGCGCGGAAGAGGGCAAGAAAGTTGCCGAATGGGCGAAAACCCTCGGCTGGCCGCTGATTGGCGACGTGCTGTCGCAAACCGGGCAGCCGCTGCCGTGCGCCGATCTCTGGCTCAGTAACCCGGCCGCCATCAGCGAGCTTCAGCAGGCGCAGATTGTGGTGCAGCTTGGCAGCAGCCTGACCGGCAAACGCGTGCTGCAATGGCAGCTGGCCTGCGAGCCGGACGAGTACTGGCTGGTTGACCCGCTTTCCGGTCGTCTCGACCCGGCGCACCATCGCGGTCGCCGCCTGGTGAGCAACATTGCGCAGTGGCTGGAAAAGCACCCGGCGGAAAAACGCGCGCCGTGGACCACGGTCATCCCCACGCTCTCCGAGCAGGCATGGGAGGCGGTTGCCGCGCAAAGCGAACGCTTCGGTGAAGCGCAGCTGGCGCACCGTATTCGCCGCTACCTGCCGGAACAGGGGCAACTGTTCGTCGGCAACAGCCTGGTGGTGCGCTTAATTGACGCCTTAGGCCAGCTTCCGGCTGGCTACCCGGTCTATAGCAACCGCGGTGCCAGCGGCATCGACGGCCTGATTTCGACGGCGGCTGGCGTGCAGCGTGCCAGCGCGCGGCCGACGCTTGCTATCGTTGGCGACCTGTCCGCGCTCTACGACCTCAACGCGCTGGCGCTGCTGCGTCAGGTATCCGCGCCGCTGGTGCTGATTGTGGTCAACAATAACGGCGGGCAGATTTTCTCTCTGCTGCCAACCCCGGTGGAAGAGCGCGAGCGCTTCTACGCGATGCCGCAAAACGTCCATTTCGAGCACGCGGCGAAAATGTTTGGCCTGCGCTATCAGCAGCCAGAGGATTGGGCCTCGCTGGAAGCCGCACTGAGCACCGCCTGGCGTACGCCGGCGACCACGGTGATTGAGCTGGTGGTTAACGACACCGACGGCGCGCAAACTTTGCAGCATCTGCTGGCGCAGGTCAGCAAGCTATGATTCTGCACGCCGTGGCCGAGCAGGGCGACCCAACGCAGCCGTGGCTGGTTTTCCTGCACGGTTTTTCCGGCGATCACCGCGAGTGGCAGCCGGTGGGGCAACGCTTTGCGCGGGCCAATCGGCTGTATGTCGATCTCCCCGGTCACGGCGGTTCTTCGTCGGTGCGGGTCAATAACTTCACTGAGATGGACGCCGCACTCCAGGCTACGCTGCTTAGTTACAACATACTCAGCCACTGGTTGGTGGGGTACTCGCTGGGCGGGCGGATTGCCATGCACTACGCCTGCTCGCGGCCGAAAGGTCTGGCAGGGCTGATTGTCGAAGGCGGTCACCCAGGCCTGACGAACGACGCTGATCGGGAATCGCGCTGGCGCAACGACGACGCCTGGGCGCAGCGTTTTCGCGAGCAGCCGCTGGCGGAAGTTTTCAGCGCCTGGTATCAACAGCCGGTGTTTGCCAGCCTCACGGATGAACAGCGCGCCTCGCTGGTGGCGCTGCGTCAGCAAAACGACGGCAACGCGCTGGCGGCAATGCTGCTGGCTACCTCTTTAGCCGTGCAGGAAGATCTCCGTCCTGCGCTGCAAACGCTTTCACTGCCATTCTGGTATCTCTGTGGCGAGCGCGACCACAAGTTTCGGGCTATTGCCGAGGAACTCTCGCGACCTTGCCACCTTATTCATGATGCCGGGCACAACGCGCACCGGGAAAACCCCGCGGGCGTGGCCGCGTGTCTGGCTCAGATTCTGCCTGTTAACTTATAGGACTCGCTATGATCTATCCTGATGAAGCTATGCTGTACGCCCCTGCTGAGTGGCACGATTGTTCCGAAGGTTTTACCGACATTCGCTACGAAAAATCCGCTGACGGCATCGCCAAAATCACCATTAACCGCCCGCAGGTTCGTAACGCGTTTCGCCCGCTGACGGTCAAAGAGATGATTCAGGCGCTGGCAGATGCCCGCTATGACGATAACGTCGGCGTGATTATCCTTACCGGCGCGGGCGACAAAGCCTTCTGCGCCGGTGGCGACCAAAAGGTACGCGGCGACTACGGCGGATACCAGGACGACAGCGGCGTTCACCACCTGAACGTGCTGGACTTCCAGCGCCAGATCCGTACCTGCCCGAAACCGGTGGTGGCGATGGTGGCTGGCTTCTCCATCGGCGGCGGCCACGTGCTGCACATGATGTGTGACCTGACCATTGCGGCGGATAACGCCATCTTCGGCCAGACCGGCCCGAAAGTGGGTTCCTTCGACGGCGGCTGGGGCGCTTCCTACATGGCGCGCATCGTGGGTCAGAAAAAAGCGCGTGAAATCTGGTTCCTGTGCCGCCAGTACGACGCCAAAGCGGCGCTGGATATGGGCTTGGTGAACACCGTGGTACCGCTGGCGGATCTCGAAAAAGAGACCGTACGCTGGTGTCGTGAAATGCTGCAAAACAGCCCGATGGCGCTGCGCTGCCTGAAAGCCGCGCTGAACGCCGACTGTGACGGTCAGGCAGGTCTGCAGGAGCTGGCGGGTAACGCCACCATGCTGTTCTATATGACCGAAGAAGGTCAGGAAGGCCGTAACGCCTTCAACCAGAAACGTCAGCCTGACTTCAGCAAATTCAAACGGAACCCGTAATGCGAAGCGCGCAGGTTTACCGCTGGCAGATACCGATGGACGCAGGTGTGGTTCTGCGCGAGCGGCGGCTGAAAACCCGTGATGGGTTATTCGTCTACCTGCGTGACGGCGAACGGGACGGGTGGGGAGAAATCTCCCCACTGCCGGGCTTTAGCCTGGAGTCGCTGGACGACGCGCAGTCGGCGCTGTTGGGCTGGGTTAACGCCTGGCGGCAGGGCGACGATAGCGCGTTGCCAGAAGTGCCTTCAGTCGCTTTTGGCATCAGCTGTGCGCTGGCGGAGCTGAACGATGCGCTGCCCGTAGCGGCGGATTATCGTGCTGCGCCGCTGTGCACCGGCGACCCGGACGAGCTGGTTATCAAGCTGGCGGAGATGTCCGGCGAGAAGGTGGCGAAGGTGAAGGTCGGCCTGTATGAAGCGGTCCGCGACGGCATGGTGGTCAATCTGCTGCTGGAAGCGATTCCAGAGCTGACCCTGCGCCTTGATGCCAACCGCGCCTGGACGCCGCTGAAAGCCCAGCAGTTCGCCAAATACGTCAACCCCGACTACCGTTCACGCATCGCTTTCCTCGAAGAACCGTGCAAAACCCGCGATGACTCGCGCGCCTTTGCGCGTGAAACCGGCATCGCTATTGCCTGGGACGAAAGCCTGCGCGAGGCGGATTTCCGCTTTGAAGCCGAGCCTGGCCTGAAAGCCGTGGTGATCAAGCCAACGCTCACCGGCAGCCTTGAACGCGTAAAAGCGCAGGTGGCGGCAGCACATGCGCTCGGCCTGACGGCGGTGATCAGCTCCTCGCTGGAATCCAGCCTCGGCTTAACCCAGCTGGCGCGCATCGCGGCGTGGCTGACACCAGATACCATCCCGGGTCTGGATACCCTGAATCTGATGCAGACCCAACTGATTCGCTGCTGGCCTGGAAGCTCGCTGCCGTGCGGCGCGATTGAGGATATGGAGCCGCTGCTGTGACCTTTTCAATCTGGCCGTGGCGACACTGGCGCGAGGTGCGCGGCGACGCGGTTGCGCTGCGGTTCGACGATGAAACCCTAAGCTGGACGGCGCTGTGCGAACGTATCGACGCGCTGGCCGCCGGATTTCAGGCTCAGGGCGTTAATCCGGAAGACGGCGTGGCGCTCTGCGCCCGTAATCGCCCGGAGGCGGTGCTGGCCTGGCTGGCGCTGTTGCAGTGCGGCGCGCGTATTCTGCCGCTGAACCCACGGCTGCCGGCAACGCTTATCAGCCAGCTGTTACCGGGCCTCAGCCTGCATCACTTTTTAAATCTGGAAGCCGATGAGCACTATGGTCTCGCGCCGTTGCAGCTGCATTCCGCACCGCTGACAGCGCCATGCGACTGGCGTGCTGAACGTCTGGCGTCGATGACGCTTACCTCGGGTTCAACCGGCCTGCCGAAAGCGGCGGTGCATACCTGCGCGGCGCATCTGGCAAGCGCGCACGGCGTGCTGAGCCTGATGCCGTTTGCAGAAAACGACTGCTGGCTGCTGTCGCTACCGCTGTTCCACGTCTCCGGTCAGGGGATTTTCTGGCGCTGGCTGCTGATGGGCGCACAGATGGCGGTGAGCGAGCGTCCGCTTGCGCAGGCGTTGCACGGTTGTTCCCACGCTTCACTGGTGCCGACGCAGCTCTGGCGTCTGCTCAATGATGAACAGCCGCTCACCCTAAAAACGGTGCTGCTGGGCGGCGCGGCGATCCCTGCGGTGCTGACCGAACGGGCTGCGGCGCAGGGGATTCAGACCTTTTGCGGCTACGGCCTCACCGAGTTTGCCTCTACCGTCTGTGCCCGTGAAGCCAACGGCGGCGAGGATGTCGGCGTTCCTTTACCGGGGCGTGAACTGCGGCTGGTCGATGGCGAAATCTGGCTGCGGGCCAGCAGCATGGCCTCAGGTTACTGGCGTAACGGTGAACTGCTGCCGCTGACCAACGCCGAAGGCTGGTTTGCCACCCGCGATCGCGGTGAAATCCACGACGGCAAGCTGCACGTTATTGGGCGTCTGGATAATCTGTTTTTCAGCGGCGGTGAGGGTATTCAGCCGGAAGAAGTTGAACGGGTATTGGTACAACATCCGGCGGTGAATCAGGTCTTTATTGTTCCCATCGACGATATTGAATTTGGTCAGCGCCCGGTGGCGGTGCTGGACGCTGAGCCGACGCTGAATATGGCCGAGCTAGCACAGTGGGCAAAGGACAAGCTGGCAGGATTCCAGCAGCCGTGTCGCTGGCTGCTGCTGCCCGAGTCGATGAAAGGGACGGGAATTAAAGTGTCTCGCCATCAGCTGACCCAGTGGGTTAGCGCGCAGGGAAAAGCGTGAATGATAGATATGAGTGATTGAATGAATATACATTATTATTCATGCTGATGTATGGGACGTAATTCGTTACAATCCCACTGATTATTGCCTGTTTCGTACATTGAATCCGCTGCGTATCGCAGTACAATTCAGCGGTTTATGGGCGTTTATTTTTTGCGTTTGCGTGAAAGGATGAAGATGAAAAAGAGCGTGTTATTTGGTCTGGCGGGGCTGATGTTTGTCTCCGCGTCAGCGAGTGCAATCAGCTTTAACGGTCAAGCTGGTAAAGATTACACTAACCTGGGCTTTGGTGTCGGTACTGAGACTTCTGGCCTGGCGTTAACCGGTAACTGGACGCACAGCGACGACGATGGTGATGTGGCAGGTCTGGGCCTGGGTCTGAATATCCCTCTCGGTCCGTTCATGGCAACCGTAGGCGGTAAAGCGGTTTACACCGATCCGAACGACAGCGATTCCGGCTACGCCGCAGCGGTCGGCGGCGGCCTGCAGTGGAAAATCGGCGACAGCCTGCGTCTGTTCGGCGAGTACTACTACTCTCCAGATTCGCTTTCCAGCGGTATCGACAGTTACACCGAAGCGAACGCGGGCGCGCGTTACACCATCATGCGCCCAATCAGCATTGAAGCGGGTTATCGTTACCTGAACCTCGCGGGTAAAGACGGTCATCGTGACAACGCCGTGGCCGATGGCCCATACGTTGGCGTGAGCGCATCGTTCTAATCTCCCCTCCGGCGCGGCGGCACCGCTGCGCCAGTTTTTCTCTTCTTAAATCCTCTGCTTGCGTTATAGTGACTTGTCCTCTTTTTTATTGGAGTAAGTGATGATAACGGTTGAGATGCTGTCTACCGGTGACGAAGTCTTATCGGGGCAGATCGTCGATACAAACGCTGCCTGGCTTGCCGACTTTTGCTTTCAGCAGGGAATCCCGCTGACGCGACGCAACACCGTGGGCGATAACCTTGATGACCTGGTGGCGATTCTGCGCGAGCGCAGTACCCAGGCGGATATCCTGATTGTGAACGGCGGCCTGGGGCCGACCAGCGATGACCTCAGCGCGCTTGCCGCAGCAACGGCCAAAGGCGAATCGCTGATTCTGCACGAAGAGTGGCTGGCGTTTATGGAGCGCTTCTTCAGCGAGCGCGGTCGCGTCATGGCGCCGAGCAACCGCAAGCAGGCCGAAATTCCGGCCAGCGCCGAGCTTATCGATAACCCGGTCGGCACCGCCTGCGGCTTTGCCGTCAAGCTCAACCGCTGCCTGATGTTCTTCACCCCGGGCGTGCCGTCTGAATTTAAGGTGATGGTCGAAAAAGAGATCCTGCCGCGCATTCGCCAGCGTTACCCGGTTGGCGAGCCGCCGCTGTGCCTGCGCCTGACCACCTTTGGCCGCTCGGAGAGCGACCTCGCTCAGAGCCTGCAGCATCTTGAGCTGCCGCCGGGCGTGAGCATGGGCTATCGCTCCTCAATGCCGATTATCGAACTGAAGCTCACCGGGCCGGCGGAACATCGCGAGGCGATGCTGGCGCTGTGGCCGGAAGTGCAGAAAGTCGCTGGCGAAAGTCTGATTTTTGAAGGCACCGAAGGGCTGCCTGCGCAGCTGGCGCGGGTGCTGAAAGAGAAACAGCTCAGCCTGACCTTAAGCGAGCAGTTCACCAGCGGGCTGATTGCCCTGCAGCTATCCCGCGCTCAGGCGCCGCTGCTCGCCAGCGAAGTGGTGCCGCCGCAGGATGAAAGCTTAGCGCAAACCGCCCGCTGGGCTGCTGAACGCCGGGTGAATCATTTCGCCGGGCTGGCGCTGGCGGTAAGCGGCCTTGAAAGCGAGCATATCAACTTTGCGCTCGCCACCCCGGACGCCACCCACGCGCTCCAGGTGAAGTTCAGCAATACGCGACATAGTCTGGCGGTGCGTCAGGAAGTGTGCGCGATGATGGCGCTGAACATGCTGCGCCGCTGGCTGAACGGCCGCCCGGTTGCCAGTGAACACGGCTGGATTAACGTGGTGGATTCGCTGGTGCTGTAACACATCAACGCGTCGGAGACGGCCTCCGGCGCTTTTTCAGTCCAACCTGTTGTACTTGCTTTGAAATAATCTGTGCGCCATCTCTCATCTTTTTCCCTCCAAACCTCCACTCGGCTGGAATAGCGTCATCGTTTGAAGTCGCTCACAATTTAACGCCCCGACAATCGCAACACTGATTCCAGTATTCAGGATTGGAGTCCAGTATGTTGGAATTAAGCAAAGTCCCGGCGCTCACCCGCGCCATTGATATTCTCAATTTAATCGCCCGTATCGGCCCCTGCAGCGCGGCGACCATTATTGACGAACTGGGTATTCCGAAAAGTACTGCTTATCTGCTGCTGGGAGAACTAAGAAAGCAGCGCTTCCTCAGCATGGATAATCAGGATAACTACTGCCTGTGGACCAAACTGGTTGAACTGGCCGGTCATGCACTGAGCAAAATGGACCTGCGCGAACTGGCGCGCCCGCGCCTGACGCAGCTGATGGACCAGTGTGGGTTGCTCTGCCATCTGGGCATCATCGATCACGGCAACGCCTATTACATCCTGAAGGTTGAATCTCCGGCCACCATCAGCGTGCGTTCGCATGAAGGCAAGAGCCTGTCGCTTTATCGTTCCGGTATCGGTAAATGCCTGCTGGCCTGGCAGCCCGAGCGGGTTCAGGCGGCAATTATCAGCGAACTGAACTGGGAGCGGGCCACGCCGACCACCATCATCAATGCCGAGCAGCTTCACGATGAATTAAAACGCATTCGTGCCAGAGGCTGGAGCTTCGATAACGGCGAGGATTATCCCGACGTTCGCTGCGTCGCAGCACCGGTCTTTAACGCCAATAACGAGCTGACCGCCGCGATTTCAGTGGTGGGAACACGCCTGCAAATCAACGAAGACAATCGTGATTACCTCGCCGGTAAGGCGATTGCCTGCGCGAAAGATATTTCACGTCTGTTGGGGTGGAAGAGCCCCTTTGAACAACAAGCCTCATAACAAGGAAAAACACCATGACCCTACCGAAAATTAAACACGTTCGCGCCTGGTTTATCGGCGGCGCTACCGCAGAGAAAGGCGCTGGCGGCGGTGATTATCACGACCAGGGCGCAAATCACTGGATTGACGATCACATCGCCACTCCGATGAGCAAGTACAAACAGTATGAGCAGTCTCGCCAGTCGTTCGGCATCAACGTTCTCGGGACGCTGATTGTTGAAGTGGAAGCCGAAAACGGGCAGACCGGCTTTGCGGTATCAACGGCGGGGGAAATGGGCTGCTTTATCGTTGAAAAGCACCTGAACCGCTTTATTGAAGGTAAGTGCGTCAGCGATATCAAACTGATCCATGACCAGATGCTCAACGCCACCATGTACTATTCCGGCTCCGGCGGTCTGGTGATGAACACCATCTCCTGTATTGATCTCGCACTGTGGGATCTGTTCGGCAAAGTGGTTGGCCTGCCGGTGTATAAACTGCTGGGCGGTGCGGTGCGCGATGAAATTCAGTTCTATGCCACCGGCGCGCGCCCGGACCTGGCAAAAGAGATGGGCTTTATCGGCGGTAAAATGCCGACCCACTGGGGGCCGCACGATGGCGATGCGGGTATCCGCAAAGATGCCGCGATGGTCGCTGAGATGCGCGAAAAATGCGGCCCGGATTTCTGGCTGATGCTGGACTGCTGGATGAGCCAGGACGTTAACTACGCCACTAAGCTCGCCCACGCCTGCGCGCCGCATAATCTTAAGTGGATCGAGGAGTGCCTGCCGCCGCAGCAGTATGAAGGGTATCGTGAGCTCAAACGCAATGCGCCAGCCGGGATGATGGTCACCAGCGGCGAGCACCACGGCACGCTGCAATCCTTCCGCACCTTGTCAGAAACCGGCATCGATATTATGCAGCCTGATGTGGGCTGGTGCGGCGGTTTGACCACGCTGGTAGAGATTGCCGCCATTGCTAAATCGCGCGGTCAGTTGGTGGTCCCGCACGGATCATCGGTCTATTCGCACCATGCCGTCATTACTTTTACCAATACACCGTTCAGCGAATTCCTGATGACCAGCCCAGACTGTTCAACCATGCGTCCACAGTTTGACCCGATTCTGCTCGGTGAACCGGTGCCGCAAAATGGGCGCATTCATAAAACCGTTCTTGATAAACCGGGCTTCGGCGTTGAGCTGAACCGCGACTGCAACCTGAAACGTCCTTATAGCCACTGATCCCGTCGCGCCGCACAGCGCTGATGTGCGGCCTATTTTTTAGAGGATATTACGATGAGCAACACCTTGCTTGAGAGCGTGGTGAAGAAAAACCGC
The DNA here is from genome assembly GCF_046569695.1 of Kluyvera sp. 142486. Lineage (NCBI taxonomy): Bacteria > Pseudomonadati > Pseudomonadota > Gammaproteobacteria > Enterobacterales > Enterobacteriaceae > Kluyvera > Kluyvera sp. 142486. Next base: position 227,745 of record NZ_JBKHUI010000005.1, on the reverse strand, counting down.
GCCCGTTTGATCCCCTTTATGCTGGCGTTGTACGTGCTGGCATTTCTTGACCGCTCGAATATTGGCTTTGCCAAAGAGACCTACCAGCTGGATACCGGGCTAAGTAATGAAGCCTATGCGCTGGGAGCAGGGATTTTCTTTGTGGTGTACGCCTTTCTCGGGGTGCCCGCTAACCTGCTGATGCGCAAATTCGGCGCGAGAAAATGGATTGGCTGCACCACCTTGCTGTGGGGCGTGCTGTCTGCAGCGATGGCGTGGGCGGATACCGAAGCGAAATTCTTGCTGGTGCGCACGCTGCTCGGTGCCGCCGAAGCGGGCTTTTTCCCCGGTATGATCTACCTGACCTCCCAGTGGTTCCCGCAGCAAAACCGCGCCAGCATTATGGGGCTGTTTTATATGGGTGCGCCGCTGGCATTGACGCTCGGTTCGCCTTTATCCGGCGCGCTGCTGGAAATGCACGGCTTTATGGGACATCCCGGCTGGTTCTGGATGTTTATCATTGAAGGGCTGCTTGCCGTCGGCGCGGGATTTTTCACCTTCTTCTGGCTCGACGATACGCCGCAAAATGCACGTTTCCTGACGCCCGCTGAGAAACAGGCGTTAATCAGCGAACTGGCCAGCGAAGAGCAGAAAAAGGTCACCTCGCGGTTGTCCGATGCTCTGCGCAATGGCCGCGTCTGGCAGCTGGCGATTATCTATCTGACCATCCAGGTCGCGGTTTATGGCCTGATTTTCTTCCTGCCGACTCAGGTCGCCGCGCTGCTGGGTACCAAAGTGGGGTTTGTGGCCTCGGTAGTGACCGCGATCCCGTGGGTGGCGGCGCTGTTCGGTACCTGGCTGATTCCACGCTACTCCGACCGTACCGGCGAGCGGCGTAATATCGCGGCATTCACCCTGCTGGCGGCAGCAATTGGCATTGCGGTTTCTGGGCTGGTATCGCCGGTACTGGCGATTATTGCGCTATGCGTGGCCGCCGTTGGCGTTATCGCCGTACAGCCGGTCTTCTGGACCATGCCGACACAGCTGCTCTCCGGCACGGCGCTGGCGGCTGGCATTGGTTTCGTCAACCTGTTCGGCGCCATCGGCGGTTTTCTGGCCCCGATTATTCGCGTTCAGGCTGAAACGGTCTTCGCCAGCAGCGCCGCCGGGTTAGTGACCCTCGCCTGTGTGGCGATTGTTGGGGTTGTGATTATTTTTTCACTGCGTGTGAATCGCACGGTGCCGCAGGCTAGCACCTTACCGCATTAATTTAAGGGAGAATTATGAACGCTATTTTATCGAATCCGTTTAAAGCGGGATTATTGCAGGGAGAGGCGCAAATAGGTTTGTGGCTGAGCACGACCTCTTCTTACATGGCGGAAATTGCCGCCACGTCGGGTTACGACTGGCTGCTGATTGACGGCGAGCATGCGCCGAATACTGTGCAGGATCTTTACCATCAACTCCAGGCTATTGCTCCCTACGCCAGCCATCCGGTTATTCGCCCGGTAGAGGGCAATCGTAGCCTGATTAAACAGGTGCTGGATATTGGCACCAGAACGCTGCTGATTCCGATGGTTGATACCGCTGAGCAGGCGAGGGATATTGTCTCTGCCACCCGCTACCCACCTGTCGGTACCCGTGGCGTTGGTGCTGGGGTGGCTCGCGCCGCCCGTTGGGGACGGGTCGAGAACTATATGGCGAGGGCCAACGATGAACTGTGCCTGTTGATTCAGATGGAGAGCAAAACGGCTCTTGATAATCTGGATGAGATCCTGGAGGTTGAGGGGATTGATGGCGTCTTTATCGGCCCCGCTGATTTATCGGCTTCGTTAGGGTACCCGGATAACGCCGGGCATCCGGAAGTTCAGCGGGTTATTGAGCAGAGCATACGACGCATTCGTGCTGCGGGAAAGGCGGCTGGGTTCCTGGCCGTTGACCCTGAAATGGCGCAAAAAGTACTGGCGTGGGGGGCTAATTTTGTCGCGGTGGGGGTGGATACCAATCTCTATACCAGCGCGCTTGATAAACGTCTGGCGATATTCAAATCCGTGACCGAACAGCCGCAGGGAAAGGGGAGCTACTAGCATTCTCCCCTTCAGAACATGTGATTTAGACTAGCGCCCGCGCCAGCAGAGTTATCGGATGTTCACAGCGCTTACTGGTGGACATCTCAATCTGCCATTTGCAGGTCTCGCAGTCGGTAATCACCAGGTCTGCACCGCTCGCTTCAATTTGCGCGAAGAGCGGTGCGCCTATCGCCTGCGACGTTGGGTAGTTCTCCGTTTTGAAGCCGTATGTTCCCGCTATCCCGCAGCACTGTGAATCCAGTACCTGGAGTTCAATGCCCGGTATGCGGCGGATTAACTCCAGGGTGTACAGCGACCAGCCCATCTTCTCCATATGACACGGCGTGTGGTAAACCACCTTTAGCGGCAGCGTCTTTAACGGCAGCTCCGCGCCATCGTCCAGTTTGCGCCACAGCCAGCGGGTTGCCAGCTCAATGTTGTCGCGCAGGTCGTGGTTATCGACATCCAGCAGGTGCGGGTACTCATCGCGCAGCGTAAAGGTGCAGGTAGATGACGTAGCAATTACCGGCAGCTTTTTGCCGCCAATCGCTTCCCGCAGCGAAGCGACGTTGCTTTGCGCCTGGCGGCGCGCTTTGTCAAAGAACCCGTTGGCAATCAGCGGCACGCCGCAGCACTTCTCTTTGCTGAGCAACTGCACGCCAATCCCCATCGCGTTCATCACTTTAATCAGATCGATCCCGAGCTGTGGGTGGTTGTAATTGACGTAGCAGCCGTGGAAGAACGCCACCTGCTCGGCAAACTGCGCCTGTTGAGCGGCAATACGCGCGTAGCGGCGGCGGAAGGTGCCAAAGGAATATTTCGGCAGGGCGCGGTGGTGGTCAATCTTGAGGGCGCTATCGAGCAACTGGCGTACCGGCTTCAGGCCGGTGGCGGCGTTGACGATGGGGGCGAACGGCGTAGATAGCGTGCCCATCAGGTCGGTATGGCTGAGGATTGTATCGCGGATCCCCGGCTTTTGCTGGCTATAGTCGGCACGGGCGCGCTGGATAATATCGCCAATTTTCACATCGGACGGGCAGGCGACTTCACAGCGCTTGCAGTTGATGCAGTATTTTAACGCCTCGTCATACAGCCCGGCATCTTTGCGGCGCAGGCGCTCACCGTCCGGCCCGGCCTGTTTCGGCCCCGGATAGCGCGGGTTGACGCGGCTGACGGGGCAGACGGTGGTGCAAACGGTGCATTTAATGCAGTTTTCGAAACTTTGCTGGCTCATGCTTCACCTCCCGCTAAACGGATAATCTGCGCGGCGGCGTGCAGCGCGGTGACGGCGCACACGCCCCCGCCGCAACCTTGGGCGATCGGGTCAAAGCCGCCGAGCACTGAGCCGATGGCAAACAGGTTACGCATTGGCAAGCCGCGGAGCGCGGGATGCAGTTCGGCATCGACAATAGCGCCGGACTGCTGCCACGGCTGCGGGTCAAAGAAGTCATCGCGGTAGCCCGCGCTGCGCGAGGCGGGCTGCTGAATATCCAGACCCATAATGGACTCGCGAATACCGTCGCGACCGGCGGTCAGGCCGTTGCTGAAGAAGCTGCCGCTGGCTAATACCGCATAGCGTGGGCGCAGTGGGATATCGCCGTGGTTACGCGTCCAGACTTCGTGAACCTCGCCGCGATCGTGGCTGACGCGCACCGTTTCATCGCCCGGCATCCAGGTTCCGCCCAGCGCAACAAAACGCCGTTGCAGCGAGGCGTGTAGCCGCATGCCCGGCACGGAAGGCGGCAGCGTCGGCAGCAGCGAAAGGGTGCAGGGGAGATTATGGTTAAGCCAGTCGAACAGCGCGGTATCGCGCAGGCCAAAGCAGGCGGGCATCACCAGCGTGTCGCGCCCCTCGCTGAGCGGCAGCAGCGCCTGATGCAGCATCGACCAGTGTGCTTTTTCATCCAGCACTCTGGCGATATTCACCGCGCGGAACTCGGTTGGGTTCTCGCGCAGCACATCCAGCTCCGGCAAATCGATTTCAGCAGCATCGGCATTAAGCCCCTGCTGTTGCAAGGATTCGGCGACCAGATGCGGCTGGAAATCGAGAAACCCGCTAATGCCCACCACCCGAGTACGCCCGTGTGTGAGCGGGATAATCGGCACTTCCGACGGGCTGAGCCAGGCGGCGCGCTGGGTGCCCAGCGGGGTAATGCGCTGATGCGGCTTTGCCATATCGCCGAGCATGTTCATCCCACACTCCGCCAACAGGGTCTGTGTCTGTCGCGCATAGCGCTGCACAAGGTCAGCGCCAATCAGGCTATAGGGATGTTGTGGCGATTGTTCGCGTAGCGCGGCCAGCCCGCTGTTGATGTCGGTAACCGGTTGGCCGTCGGGCAGCGCGCTAAGCAGGTCCAGTGAGCCAGAGGAGAAGTGCAGTGCGCTCTGGCCTCGACTCACAATCACTGCGCGCAGGCCCGCTTTTTGTAGCTCAATGCCGCACAGCAGCCCGGCGAGCCCGCCGCCGATAATCACGCTATCAAATTTCATCTTCAGGCTCCTTTTGCAGGCCGCACAATCCCTGGTATACCCAGCGTGTCAGTTCGCTTTCGCGCAGCGCATCGCCCCAGGCGATCGGCTGCACGCCTTTCCAGCGTTCGTTGAGGAAGGCGGAAAGCTGGGTAAGTGATTGCGCCGAGGTGGCGGCGCGATAGCGCTGGAGCAGGCCGGCGGCACGGCAGGCGCATAGCTCGCCCTGACAGGTTCCCATACCGACGCGGGTGCGGCGGCGTAAATCCAGCAGGTTATTGACCGCCAGATTTTCCACCGCGTACTCCACTTCGCCCGCGGTCACGGCTTCGCACTCGCAGACCACGCTGCGCTGCAATCGACCGTTGCCTAGCCACTCCGGCGTGCGGTCGCCGTGGCGATAGACCGCTGAACCGCGCAGCGGCGCGGGCAGGGAAATCATGCGCTGGAGCGTTTTCTCCGCCGATTCGCGAGAGCCAGGTAGCGGCGTTTCGGCGGTGGTGCAGGTGCCGCTGTGGTTCAGTTTGCGGCAGATAGCATCGGTGGCCCATTCAGCCATCAGGCGATAGGTCATCAGCTTGCCGCCGGTAATGGTGATAAACCCTTCCAGCCCGTCGCGTTCGGCGTGATCCAGCAGGACAATGCCCCGGCTGACGTTGCGCCCGCTGGGGTCATCATCGCTGGCAACCAGTGGGCGCACGCCGCAGTAAGCGCGAAGGATGCGGGTATTTGCCATTAATGGCGACAGCTTCTCGCCTTCGCGCAGCAGGATATCCACCTCGTCGGCGGTGACGCGGCAGCGGTCAATATCATCGTAATCAATATGCGTTGAGGTGGTACCAATCAGCGAAATCGTGTCGCCGGGCACCAGAATATCGGCATCGGCTGGCGGGCGGCAGCGGTTGATCACGTGCTGGTTAATACGGTTTTCAAAAATCAGCAGCGAGCCTTTCGCCGGGAACATGCGGATGCGCAGGTCGGCGTATTCGGCGATGCGCTGGCCCCAGATCCCGGCGGCGTTGACCACCACCGGCGCACGCAGCTCGCGCGGTTGCCCGGTGGTGTGGTTGAGCAGGCGAACGCCGCTGATGCGGTCATTGTGGCGAATCAGGCCGGTGACTTCATGGGCGGTAAAAATCGTCGCGCCATGTTCGCGGGCGTCGAGCATATTGGCGGCGGTGAGACGGAAGGGGTCAACGGTACCGTCGGGTACGCGAACTGCGCCGACTAATGCCGGGTTCACTGCCGGTTCCATCTGCCGCGCGAGCACAGGGTCGATAGCTTCAGCCTGAATCCCTGCCGCCTGGCAGGCATCCATAAAGGTGCGCTGGTAGCTGAGATCGTCTTCGGGCAGGGTGATAAACAGCCCGCTGGTGGGCTCGATGCAGTGACGGGCGATGCGCCGCAGGATCTGATTTTCGCTGATGCATTCGCGCGCCGATTCGCTGTCGGTCACCGCGTAGCGTGCGCCGCTGTGCAGCAGGCCGTGGTTGCGGCCGGTGGCACCGGTGGCGATATCAAAGCGCTCAACCAGCGCGACCTTCAGCCCACGCAGGGAGGCGTCGCGGGCGATACCGGCTCCGGTGGCTCCGCCGCCGATGATAATGGCATCGTATTCATTGACAGAGGCGCTGTCCATAATGTGTCCTTAATGTTCGTTTTAACAACATTAAGTCATGTGTATGGATTATTTTGTTTGATTTCGAACATATTCGCGCATCAATCGAAAAGGGTAATGGCGAGAAGTGTGTGGTGGGTCGCTTTTTATTAGATATGGCCGCCGCCAGCAACTTGTTGCTGTGCTACGCCATTTTTCTGATGGCCTATGCGCCGTGGCGCGATGCCGTTGGTGAGTGCACACGAAGTGCACTCACCGTTACATCTCAATTTCTATATCACCCTTTGCCCGGCAGCAGCAGGGCAAAATTTCACCCGGCTGGATAAAGGCCAGCGGCTCGGTCAGCCAGTCAACCTGGCCGGACACCAACCGTGTGCGGCAGGAGCCGCAGTAGCCTTCGCGGCACTGGTATTCCACCTCAACGTTGTGAGATTCCAGCGCCGCCAGCAGGGAAGGGTGTTCATCCTGGCACTGCAAACGCGTGCCAGAGATGCGCAGAAAAACGCGGCTCATTAGAGCTGGAAGTCGCTGAGATCGTCAGTATTGACTTCCGAGTCAATCTGGCCGACCAGATAGGAGCTGACTTCCACTTCCTGCGGGGCAACCTGCACGTTATCGGACACCAGCCAGGTGTTGATCCACGGGATTGGGTTAGAGCGGGTCTGGAACGGCAGATCCAGGCCAACCGCCTGCATACGGATGTTGGTGATGTACTCAACGTACTGGCACAGAATGTCTTTGTTCAGGCCAATCATTGAGCCGTCGCGGAACAGATAATCCGCCCACTCTTTTTCCTGTACGGCAGCCTGCACGAACAGGTCATAGCATTCCTGTTTGCACTCTTCCGCAATCTCCGCCATTTCCGGGTCATCCGCGCCGCTGCGCAGCAGGTTCAGCATGTGCTGGGTGCCGGTCAGGTGCAGCGCTTCATCGCGGGCGATCAGGCGAATAATCTTGGCGTTGCCTTCCATCAGTTCGCGCTCGGCGAAGGCGAAGGAGCAAGCGAAGCTGACGTAGAAGCGAATGGCTTCTAGCGCGTTCACGCTCATCAGGCAGATATAGAGTTTCTTTTTCAGCTCGCGCAGGTTCACGGTTACGGTTTTTCCGTTAACGGTGTGAGTACCTTCGCCCAGCAGGTGCCAGTAGCTGGTCATTTCGATCAGCTCGTCGTAATAGCTGGAGATGCCTTCGGCACGCTTCTGAATTTGTTCGTTGGTCACGATGTCATCAAACACAATCGCCGGATCGTTGACGATGTTGCGGATGATGTGGGTGTAAGAGCGCGAGTGGATGGTTTCAGAGAACGCCCACGTTTCAACCCAGGTTTCCAGTTCCGGAATGGAAATCAGCGGCAGCAGCGCGACGTTCGGGCTACGGCCCTGGATAGAGTCCAGCAGGGTTTGATACTTCAGGTTGCTGATGAAAATATGCTTTTCGTGTTCCGGCAGCGCCTGGTAGTCGATACGGTCGCGGGAAACGTCAACTTCTTCCGGACGCCAGAAGAAGGAGAGCTGTTTTTCAATTAGCTTTTCGAAGATGTCATATTTTTGCTGGTCGTAGCGTGCCACGTTGACCGGCTGGCCAAAGAACATCGGCTCTTTGAGCTGATCGTTTTTCGTCTGTGAAAAAGTGGTGTATGCCATTGATGTCAATCCTGTCTGGAGAGTAATGCCGGATGGCGGTTACTTACCTGCTTACAATATCATCGCAAATAAATCCGTACACCGAATAAGGTTTTGGTCGATACGGAAATCAAAGGCCGGGTCAGCGTGTTGCTGCCCGGCAATCGTTATTAGATCTTACAAGCGCCGCTTTCGCAGCCGTCATCCTGAATGGATGGCGCCAGATCGTCCTGCGCATCTTCCGCACCGTCGCGGGTGTTCTGGTAGTACAGGGTCTTCACGCCAAATTTGTAGGCGGTGAGCAGGTCTTTCAACAGCTGCTGCATCGGGACTTTGCCAGACGGGAAGCGCGTCGGGTCATAGTTGGTGTTGGCAGAGATCGACTGGTCGATAAACTTCTGCATGATACCCACCAACTGCAGATAACCGTCGTTGTTCGGCATTTCCCACAGCAGCTCGTAAGCGTTGTGCAGGTGCTCGTAGTCCGGCACTACCTGGCGCAGGATACCGTCTTTCGACGCTTTGATGCTCACGTAGCCGCGCGGCGGCTCAATGCCGTTGGTGGCGTTGGAGATCTGCGAAGAGGTCTCGGACGGCATCAGGGCAGAGAGCGTGGAGTTACGCAGACCGTGGGTCTTAATGGACTCACGCAGCGCTTCCCAATCCAGATGCAGCGGCTCGTTAGTAATCGCATCCAGGTCTTTCTTATAGGTGTCGATTGGCAGAATGCCCTGCGAGTAGGTGGTTTCGTTGAACCACGGGCACGCGCCTTGCTCTTTCGCCAGCTCGTTGGAGGCTTTCAGCAGGTAGTACTGAATTGCTTCGAAGGTCTGGTGCGTCAGGTTGTTGGCACTGCCGTCGGAGTAGCGCTTGCCGTTTTTCGCCAGCCAGTAGGCGTAGTTGATAACGCCGATACCCAGCGTACGACGACCCATTGCGCCACGTTCAGCGGCTTTGATTGGGTAGTCCTGGTAATCCAGCAGGGCATCCAGTGCACGTACTGCCAGCACCGCCAGCTCTTCCAGCTCGTCCAGGCTCTTGATAGCGCCCAGGTTGAAGGCGGACAGCGTACACAGGGCGATTTCGCCGTTTTCGTCGTTCACGTCATCCAGCGGTTTGGTCGGCAGGGCGATTTCCAGGCACAGGTTAGACTGGCGAACTGGTGCGACAACCGGGTCAAACGGGCTGTGGGTGTTGCAGTGGTCAACGTTCTGGATGTAGATACGGCCGGTAGAAGCACGTTCCTGCATCATCAGGGAGAACAGTTCAACCGCTTTCACGCGCTGCTTGCGGATGCTGTCGTCGTTTTCATATTGAGTGTACAGACGCTCGAACTCGTCCTGGTCGGCGAAGAACGCATCGTACAGGCCAGGGACGTCGGATGGGCTGAACAGGGTGATGTCGCCGCCTTTCAGCAGACGGGTGTACATCAGCTTGTTGATCTGTACGCCGTAGTCCATATGACGCACGCGGTTGCCTTCCACGCCACGGTTGTTTTTCAGTACCAGCAGGCTTTCCACTTCCAGGTGCCACATAGGGTAGAACAGGGTGGCCGCACCACCGCGTACGCCGCCCTGAGAGCAGGATTTAACCGCCGTCTGGAAGTGCTTGTAGAACGGAATACAGCCGGTGTGGAACGCTTCACCGCCGCGAATCGGGCTACCCAGCGCACGAATGCGACCGGCGTTGATGCCGATACCGGCACGCTGGGAAACGTATTTCACGATAGCGCTGGAGGTGGCGTTGATGGAATCCAGGCTGTCGCCGCACTCGATCAGTACGCAAGAGCTGAACTGACGAGTTGGGGTACGCACGCCGGACATAATCGGCGTAGGCAGAGAAATTTTGAACGTGGAGACCGCATCGTAGAAGCGCTTCACGTAGCTCAGACGGGTTTCACGCGGGTAGTTCGAGAACAGGCACGCAGCCACCAGAATATAGAGGAACTGGGCGCTCTCGTAGATTTCGCCGGTCACGCGGTTCTGGACCAGGTATTTCCCTTCCAGCTGCTTAACGGCAGCGTAGGAGAAGGTCATGTCACGGTCGTGAACAATGAACGAGTCCATCTGCTTGAACTCTTCTTCCGTATAGTCTTCCAGCAGATGATTGTCGTATTTACCCAGGTTAACCATGTGTTTGACATGGTCGAACAGTGCCGGTGGTTCAAACTGGCCGTAGGCTTTTTTGCGCAGGTGGAATACCGCCAGGCGCGCGGCCAGGTACTGGTAGTCCGGTGCTTCGCTGGAGATCAGGTCTGCGGCTGCTTTGATAATGGTTTCATGAATGTCGGACGTTTTAATCCCGTCGTAGAACTGGATGTGTGAACGCAGTTCGACCTGGGAAATCGAAACGTTGTGCAGCCCTTCGGCGGCCCAATCCAGCACGCGATGAATTTTGTCGAGGTTAATGCGTTCTGTGCGGCCGTCACGCTTAGTCACCAGCAGACTCTGATTCATGTGATTTTTACCTGTCCGTGAAAAGGAAAATATCCCCTGATTTATCCACAATTACCGTTGTAGCAAAACCTGTGGATAAATACTACATGTAGGGGTTCGTTGATTAATTAAACGCTATATGGTGAGTATTCTAGTCCGGGTTCATTTGAATACAAGAGTTGCATTTGAGGTTAAAGTGAGGTTGGGAAAGGGTAAAAAACGTGAAGTCCACGGCGCATAAGGGCTGGCGGGAATGTCAATAATTTGCAAAAAAAAATGAAAATTTGATCGAGTGCTGATTTCTTCGTCGAAGGGGGAAATTGCGCAATATGATGTAGCGCAATTTTGTCGTAAACGCCTCCCATGATTGGTAGGGGACACGTAGGCCTGATAAGCGCAGCGCCATCAGGCATTGTAGCCTGGTGCCGGATGGCGCTGCGCTTATCCGGCCTACAATAGAGCGCCATCAGGCCATGAGCGCAGATTTATTCGCTTTTGGCGGTGGTGTGCAGCATATAGTTAACGTCTACGCCCGGCGCCAGCTTAAAGCTGTTGGTTATCGGGTTGTAGTGCAGACCAATCATATGGCGCTCTTTCAACACGGTTTGGTCAACCCAGCTCAGCAGTTCGGCCGGCTTGATGAATTTCTTCACGTCATGGGTGCCTTTTGGCACCATGCGCAGAATGTACTCCGCGCCAACCACCGCCATCAGCCAGGATTTGCCGTTGCGGTTGAGCGTGGAGAAGAAGACCTGGCCACCGGGCTTCACCAGTTGGGCGCAGGCTTTTACTACCGACTGTGGGTCTGGAACGTGTTCCAGCATCTCCATGCAGGTCACCACGTCATACTGCCCGGCGTGTTTGGCAGCGTGCTCTTCAACCGTTTCCTGAACGTAATCGACCGGAATAGCGGTTTCTAATGAGTGCAGCTTTGCTACCTGCAGCGGCTCGAAACCCATATCCAGCCCGGTGACCGTAGCACCTTCACGCGCCATGCTTTCGGCCAGAATGCCGCCGCCGCAGCCGACGTCCAGCACTTTCTTGCCAAACAGGCCGCCGGAACGTTCGGCGATGTAGCCCAGACGCAGCGGGTTAATGCGGTGCAGAGGCTTAAATTCCCCCTCCAGATCCCACCAACGTGACGCGACCGCCTCGAATTTGGCGATCTCTTCGTGGTCTACGTTGTGCGCTACCGCGGCTTTTTCGGCATTCATGGCTGTTCCTGCTCCTTATTTCGTTATTGCCAGCGAGTATATCAGTACCACGGCGTGAATAAAGCGTTCGGCGGGTGCTAATGGGTTTACCTGTCTTTACGCTAATGTGTTATAATTTGCGACCTTTGAATCCGGGAATACAGTAGAGGGATAGCGGTTAGATGAGCGACCTTGCGAGAGAAATTACACCGGTCAACATTGAGGAAGAGCTTAAGAACTCTTATCTGGATTATGCGATGTCGGTCATTGTTGGCCGTGCGCTGCCGGATGTCCGAGATGGCCTGAAGCCGGTACACCGTCGCGTACTTTACGCCATGAACGTATTGGGCAATGACTGGAACAAAGCCTATAAAAAATCAGCCCGTGTCGTGGGTGACGTGATCGGTAAATATCACCCGCATGGTGATACTGCCGTCTATGACACTATCGTCCGTATGGCACAGCCATTCTCGCTGCGATACATGCTGGTAGATGGTCAAGGTAACTTCGGTTCTGTCGATGGCGACTCCGCCGCAGCGATGCGTTATACGGAAATCCGTATGTCGAAAATCGCCCATGAGCTGATGGCCGATCTGGAAAAAGAGACGGTGGACTTCGTCGATAACTACGACGGCACCGAACGTATTCCAGATGTCATGCCGACCAAAATTCCTAACCTGCTGGTTAACGGTGCCTCTGGTATCGCCGTAGGTATGGCCACCAACATTCCACCGCACAACCTGACAGAAGTGATCAATGGCTGTCTGGCGTATGTCGACAACGAAGACATCACCATCGAAGGTTTGATGGAACACATCCCAGGCCCGGATTTCCCGACTGCCGCCATTATTAACGGCCGCCGCGGGATTGAAGAAGCCTATCGTACCGGTCGTGGCAAAGTGTACATTCGCGCTCGCGCGGAAGTCGAAGCCGACGCTAAAACCGGTCGTGAAACCATCATCGTGCACGAAATTCCGTATCAGGTGAACAAAGCGCGCCTGATCGAGAAAATCGCCGAGCTGGTAAAAGATAAACGCGTTGAAGGCATCAGCGCGCTGCGTGACGAGTCTGATAAAGACGGTATGCGCATCGTGATTGAAGTGAAACGCGACGCGGTCGGGGAAGTGGTGCTGAACAACCTCTACTCCCAGACCCAGCTGCAGGTCTCCTTCGGTATCAACATGGTTGCCCTGCACCATGGTCAGCCGAAGATCATGAACCTGAAAGAGATTATCGCTGCGTTCGTGCGTCACCGCCGTGAAGTGGTGACTCGCCGTACCATTTTCGAACTGCGTAAAGCGCGTGACCGCGCGCACATCCTGGAAGCGCTGGCCGTTGCGCTGGCTAACATTGACCCGATCATTGAACTGATCCGTCGTGCGCCAACCCCGGCCGAAGCGAAAGCGGGCCTGGTGGCACAGTCGTGGGAACTGGGCAACGTTTCCGCGATGCTGGAACGTGCGGGTGATGACGCGGCGCGTCCAGAGTGGCTGGAACCTGAGTTTGGCGTTCGTGACGGTAAATACTACCTGACCGAACAGCAGGCACAGGCGATTCTGGATCTGCGTCTGCAGAAACTGACCGGCCTTGAGCATGAAAAACTGCTCGACGAGTACAAAGAGCTGCTGGAACAGATTGCTGAACTGCTGCGCATTCTGGGCAGCGCCGAGCGTCTGATGGAAGTGATCCGTGAAGAGCTGGAGCTGGTTCGTGAACAGTTCGGCGACGAACGTCGTACTGAAATCACCGCGAACAGCGCCGATATTAATATCGAAGATCTGATCAGCCAGGAGGATGTTGTGGTAACGCTGTCTCACCAGGGTTACGTCAAATATCAGCCGCTTACCGATTACGAAGCTCAGCGTCGTGGTGGTAAAGGCAAGTCAGCTGCCCGTATTAAAGAAGAAGACTTTATCGACCGCCTGCTGGTGGCCAACACTCACGACACGATCCTCTGCTTCTCCAGCCGTGGTCGTCTGTACTGGATGAAGGTCTATCAGCTGCCGGAAGCCAGCCGTGGTGCGCGTGGCCGTCCGATCGTCAACCTGCTGCCGCTGGAAGCGAACGAACGTATCACCGCCATCCTGCCGGTACGCGAGTACGAAGAGGGCGTGAACGTCTTTATGGCGACCGCCAGCGGTACCGTGAAGAAAACGGCGCTGACTGAGTTCAGCCGTCCGCGCTCTGCCGGTATTATCGCGGTGAACCTGAACGAAGGCGACGAGCTGATTGGTGTTGACCTGACCTCCGGCTCCGATGAAGTCATGCTGTTCTCTGCCGCCGGTAAAGTGGTGCGCTTTAAAGAAGATGCCGTTCGCGCGATGGGTCGTACTGCGACTGGCGTTCGCGGTATCAAGCTCGCGGAAAAAGACAGCGTGGTATCGCTGATTGTTCCACGTGGCGAAGGCGCAATCCTGACCGTGACCCAGAACGGCTATGGTAAACGTACTGCTGCCGAAGAGTATCCGACCAAGTCGCGTGCGACGCAGGGCGTTATCTCTATCAAAGTCACCGAGCGTAACGGCTCCGTGGTGGGCGCAGTGCAGGTCGACGACTGCGACCAGATCATGATGATCACCGATGCCGGTACGCTGGTGCGTACTCGCGTGTCGGAAGTCAGCGTGGTAGGGCGTAACACCCAGGGCGTTATCCTCATCCGTACTGCGGAAGATGAAAACGTAGTGGGTCTGCAGCGCGTGGCCGAGCCGGTTGATGACGAAGAGCTGGACGCTATCGACGGTAGCGTGGCGGAAGGCGATGATGATATCGCGCCGGAGACCGACAGCGATGACGACGTTGCGGACGATGCTGAAGAGTAATCGTCAGTAACGTGGCAAGAAGGGTCGGTGAAAACCGGCCCTTTTTTATGTTCGTAGTATTCCCGGCGTCGCTGCGCTCGGCCGAGCTAGCGATTTTTCCCGGTGCCATGCTGCGGGTTAATCTACTCTCTGATTGCGGCTAGCGGCTTTTCCCGCTACCTTAACCACATCCTGTTAGCCCTCAACGGCGGAGTTTCGCCACTTTGAAATATCTTGTCTCCTTTCGCACAACGCTGAAAGTTTCACGTTACCTGTTTCGGGCGCTGGCGCTGCTGCTTTGGCTGCTTATCGCGCTGATTTCCGTCTTCTATATCGTGAATGCCTTGCATCAAAAAGAGTCGGAAATCCGCCAGGAATTTATCCTCAACTCCGATCAGGCCCAGCGTTACTTCCAGCGCACTTCCGATGTGATAAAGGAGCTCAAGTACATTGCGGAAAACCGTCTCACCGCGGCGAACGGCGTGCTGCCGGGCGGGCAGGTAAAAGACAATTCCGATGTGCCGGATTTTGAGCCGCTGTTCCCCGACTCCGACTGCGGTACCCTCGACACCACCTGGCGCGGCCCGCTGGAATCTCTGTCCTGGTTCCTGCGCTACTGGCGGGAAAATTTCTCGGCGGCTTACGATCTTAACCGCGTCTTTTTAATCGGCAGTGACAACCTGTGCATGGCCAACTTTGGCCTACGCGAAATGCCGGTAGATCGCAGCGAGGCGCTGAAGGCGCTGCACGAACGTATTATGGCCTATCGCAACGCTCCGCAGGACGACCGCGGCGGCAATCTGTTCTGGGTAGGGCAAGGGCCGCGCCATAGCGTCGGCTACTTCTATGCGCTGACGCCGGTCTATCTGGCGAACCGTCTGCAGGCGCTGCTGGGCGTTGAGCAAACCATTCGTGCAGAAAACTTCTTTACCCCAGGCAGTATGCCGATGGGCGTATCCATTCTCGATGATAACGGCAACACGCTAATTACCCTGGCGGGGCCGGATACCAAAATGCATATCAACGCGCGCGGTTTGCAGGAGCGACTGTGGTTTGGCTACACCGCTGGCTACCGTGAACTGGTGCTGAAGAAGACGCTGTCGCCGTCCTCGCTGAGTATTGTCTACTCGGTGCCGCTGGATGCGGTACTGGAGCGCATTCGTATTCTGGTGCTGAACGCGCTGTTGCTGAACCTGCTGACCGGTATTGCGCTGTTTACCATGGCGCGCATGTACGAGCGGCGTATCTTTTTACCGGCTGAATCCGATGCACTGCGCCTTGAAGAGCACGAGCAGTTCAACCGCAAAATTGTCGCCTCGGCGCCGGTGGGGATCTGTATTCTGCGCACTCAGGACGGCACCAACATCCTGAGTAACGAACTGGCGCATAACTATCTCAATATGCTGACCCACGAGGATCGTCAGCGCCTGACGCAGATTATCTGCGGCCAGCAGGTTAACTTTGTCGATGTGCTCACCAGTAACAATACCAACCTGCAAATCAGCTTCGTTCATTCGCGCTACCGCAACGAAAACGTGGCGATCTGCGTGCTGGTGGACGTGAGTTCGCGTGTCAAAATGGAAGAGTCATTACAAGAGATGGCGCAGGCGGCGGAGCAGGCGAGCCAGTCGAAATCGATGTTCCTCGCCACCGTCAGCCATGAGTTGCGTACCCCGCTGTACGGGATCATCGGTAACCTTGATCTGCTGCAAACCAAAGAGCTGCCGAAGGGCGTTGATCGCCTGGTGACGGCGATGAACAACTCTTCCGGGCTGCTGCTGAAGATCATCAGCGATATCCTCGATTTCTCGAAAATTGAGTCCGAGCAGCTGAAAATCGAGCCGCGCGAGTTCTCGCCAAAAGAGGTGATGAACCACATTACCGCCAACTATCTGCCACTGGTGGTGAGAAAACAGCTCGGTATGTACTGCTTTATCGAGCCAGACGTGCCGATGAAGCTGATGGGCGACCCGATGCGTCTGCAGCAGGTTATCTCTAACCTGCTAAGCAACGCGATTAAGTTTACCGATATCGGCTGCATCGTTTTACATCTGAAGCGCGAAGGGTATTACCTCAGCATCAGCATTCGTGATACCGGTGTCGGCATCCCGGCTAAAGAAGTGGTGCGCCTGTTTGACCCATTCTTCCAGGTGGGAACCGGTGTACAGCGTAACTTCCAGGGGACCGGGCTGGGGCTGGCGATTTGTGAAAAGCTAGTCAATATGATGGATGGCGATATTGCAGTGGATACCGAGCCGGGCATGGGGAGCCAGTTTACGCTGCGCATTCCGCTGTACGGTGAGCAGGACGCTACTCCACTGTCCATCGATGGGCTGGCGAAGATTCGCTGCTGGCTGGCGATACGCAATGCGTCGCTTTCAGACTTTATTCATTCGCTGCTGAGCTGGCACGGTATTGATGTTCGCCTGTACGACGGCGAAGCGCCGGGGCCGGACGATCTACTGATTGCGGATGATGAGCTGTCGCAGCCGTGGGCGGGCAGGGCCGCGGTGGTCTTCTGCCGCCGCCATATCGGTATTCCTCAGGAATATGCGCCGAGCCAATGGGTGCACAGTATTGTCTCTCCGCATGAATTGATGACGTTGCTGGGACGTATCTATCGCGTGAAGGTGGAAACGGGCGATGCAGCGGAGCTGCAGTCTGCCCATGAAGCGCCGGTAGACAGTAACGACGACATGATGATCCTCGTTGTGGACGATCATCCAATCAACCGCCGATTACTGGCCGATCAGCTGGGATCGCTGGGGTATCAGTGTAAAACCGCCAACGACGGCGTTGATGCGCTGAACGTGCTGAGCAAGAATCACATTGATATTGTGCTCAGCGACGTCAACATGCCGAATATGGACGGTTATCGCCTGACGCAGCGTATTCGTCAGCTGGGGCTGACGCTTCCGGTTGTTGGGGTGACGGCCAACGCGCTGGCCGAAGAGAAGCAGCGCTGTCTGGAGTCGGGGATGGATAGCTGCCTGTCGAAACCGGTGACGCTGGACGTGCTCAAACAGACGCTAACGGTCTATGCCGCACGAGTCCGTAAAGCGCGAGAGTAAGGGATTTTGTTGGTAGGCCGGATAAGGCAACGCCGCCATCCGGCAATTGGTGCGAGGCTGCGCCGATGGCGCTGCGCTTATCGGGCCTACATAAGCAGGCCCGATGTGCAACACGGTTTAGTCTTTCTCTGACGGCGAAAGCGTCACGGAGGAGAGGTAGTTCAGCAGCGCGATGTCGTTTTCCACACCCAGCTTCATCATCGCCGATTTTTTCTGGCTACTGATGGTTTTGATGCTGCGGTTCAGCTTCTTCGCAATTTCTGTTACCAGGAAACCTTCCGCAAAGAGACGCAGCACTTCGCTCTCTTTTGGTGACAGGCGCTTATCGCCGTAACCACCCGCGCTGATTTTCTCCAGCAGGCGAGAGACGCTCTCCGGGGTAAACTTCTTGCCTTTTTGCAGCGCAGCCAGCGCTTTTGGCAGGTCAGTTGGCGCGCCTTGCTTCAGCACGATCCCTTCAATATCCAGATCCAGCACGGCGCTCAGAATCGCCGGGTTATTGTTCATGGTCAGCACGATAATAGCCAGACCTGGGAAATGGCGTTTGATGTACTTGATAAGCGTAATACCATCACCGTACTTGTCTCCTGGCATGGAGAGGTCGGTAATCAGTACGTGTGCGTCAAGCTTCGGTAAGTTGTTAATTAGCGCAGTGGAGTCTTCAAATTCGCCAACAACATTAACCCATTCAATTTGCTCCAGAGACTTACGGATCCCGAACAGCACAATCGGATGGTCATCGGCAATAATTACGTTCATATTGTTCATGTAAAGGCTACCTTGCTACAGCAAGCTCTTGACGTAGGCGTCAATGTCGCTGATGTATTTTTCTATGCCTGACGCATCTTTTTCACGAATCAGATGCTCAAGCGATTCACATAACTGCTTGCCGGGTACCAGATTTAGCATGGCAAACACACCCTTAAGGCGGTGAGCTGTCTGTGCCAGTGCGGCAAAATCCTTCGCCGCGGACTCAGTATACAGCCTGCTAACATCTTCCGGTACCGTATCCACAAACAGAGCATAATAGCCACTGGCCTGAAGCTCGGCACTTTCATCCCCGCCCAGCGGCGATTCCGTCACTTCTTCTTGCGCCAGTTGCTCTTCAATAAGCTGGAGTACGGCATCCTGCATGGCGTTGCTCATGTTAAAGTTCACACGCAGCTGACTTGGGCCAATTTTGCGTATCCCAGCCTCATCATCGCTTAAAAGCAAGCCCGAAGCAGTAAGATTAGACGGATTATCTGTTAAAAAAAGGTCAAATTCTTGACTTGTTGCACGTTCATCAGGGTTGATGCAGGTCGCGCCCCAGCTTTCAAGCTGGCGGGTGACAATATTGCGGATCTCATTTGAAGTGATATCCACCATCGCTACCACATCATCCAGCAGCTGCTCTTCTGGCTCCAGGTCCTCTTCGCGCACCGGCATTTTGACATGCAACGTATAGCGCGTGCCCAGCGACTCTCGCGCCTTAATATTTAGGTGACCGCCAAGTTTACGGGCAAGCTGATCGCACAGCCAGAAGGTGAGGGCGTTGGCTTTACCGTAGCGGTCTGACTGGGTGTCGTTCAGATACGGGAAGTGCAGATTATCGACTTCACCGTGCGACACGCCGTTGCCGGTATCAAGTATACGGAAGGTTAAACGTTCTTCCACCGACTCATCGGCATTCACCTCAAGGGTAATTTTGCCAATCTGCGTGGTGGTCACCGCGTATTGGATCAGCAGCAGCAAGATGCGGCGCAGCGCGTCGCGGTCGCCGTGACGCTGCTCTTTTGCCGGAAGCGGGTTATTGATCAGTAGCTGCAGCCCTTTGCGCTTAATCGACGGCAGCACTTCAGGCACCACTTCGTCGATCAGTTCCTGCAGGGAGAACTGCGTGGACGATCCTTTCCAGCTGTCGTTTTCCAGCATATTGGCGAGCTGAATTTCATCGACCAGCCGTACCAGCAGGTCGGCATGGTTCGCGAGCTTCTGTCCGTCTGGAGTCTCAATGGTGCTGGCTTCGGCGGCGAGCGCTTTGATCGGCTGCTTCAGCGTGTCGCTAATGTTCTGCATAAACGCCGCGCGGCCCTGCTGGTTTTTCTCATACAGACGCTGGGCCTGCTTGAGCTTCTTATTCACCAGAATTTCCCGGTCCTGATCGCGAATAATGAAAATCTGGGTGCGTGGTGAAACCTGGCTGCGGAACTGACGAATTTCATACAGCTCATTATTAATGGTGGCCTGAATCACTCCCTGATGCTGATCCGCCATGCTGGTGATGTTTTGCAGGTTGAGGTGCGGTAGCAGATGGTCGGCAATTTTGTTGCTGATTATGGTTCGGTTCGACTCCTGATCGTGCACCAGCAGGCCTAGCGGTAGCAATGAGACAATCTCTTCATTGATGGCGCGCAGTACGCGCAGCTCATTATTGGTCCCCGTCGAAGGAACGTTGCTGCTGCTGCCGCGAGTGGGCAGATTACGGAACGTCGAGTAGCCGAACAGCGCCAGTGCCAGCAGCCCAATGTTCAGCAGCAGCGGCAGCATGATGTTCTGGAAGGTGTCGAGCAGCAACGTGCCAAACGGCACCTGCCACACCAGACGCATGCCGGTACCGTTCAGCGCCGAGGTTATCTCAATGCGCGAGCTATTAAAGTTGATGGAGACGCTGTCGCTCGGATCTTTTTCCTGAGCGCGCTGGGCGTTCTGCACCGGGTCGGGCTCCAGACGGAAACTGTCCAGTGACATGGTTGGCGGCACCAGATCGTTAATCGGTAAATCAAAGGCGACGACGGTTGCCAGATGTCCCGGCTGGTTAAAGGTGGTGCGCAGGGTAAAGTAGCGGCCGTTCTGCCAGGCAAGACGGCGCAGCGACGAGAAGGTTTCGCGCTCATCCAGGGTGTTGGCCTGCTGCAGCATTTCAGCCCGGCGTGAATCAACGATGCTGCCCACGGTCGACTCTTTAAAGCCGGAGGAGAGATCTTTTAACGGCAGGGTAGAGATAAGAATCAGGCTGTTATCCTGGCCGTTGAGATAGTACATCGACCAGGGAACATTTTCCGCGCCCCACAGGGTATCGAGATAGGTCGACATGCGTTGGGTGATATCGAGCGTGGCGCTGTCGTGCGAACCGAAGATCAGCGCTTCGGTTTTACGGCGTGGCTTCTCAAGGTAATAAACATCCTGCTTTAAGCGAGTTTCCTGCAGGCCATCGGCAGGCGGCGCATTGGTATTCGCGGCGGCGATGTTGTCGTAGATCTGCCAGGTGGTGTAGCGCCAGGTATCGATACGCTTATGGACAGCGTGCGTCATATCGACAATCTGATAGCTCTTATCTTTGAGCCAGGCGTTGACGGCGCTTTGAATCATCACGCCCATCGTCACCAGCAACACGATGATCATAAGAAGGAAGAAACGCGTGATGCTCCCCGGAAGCAGAGAGAATTTCGTCGGGCTCATCTTGTCGGACTGACTCATTGGCGTGTGTAACCCATCATAACGGCATCTGAATGAGGAGAAGCTCAAGCCTGAATCGGCATTGAGGCGTGAAGATCCTGTTTTTGCACTGCTGGCAGTATATACAAAAAAACCGGCAAGATGCATCTACAGGGCAAATTACACTGCACGGAGCTGGCGGCAATGAAATGCGGATGAGGCCGTTGGATATTGGCGGTGAGCAGAAATAGTTTGTTGCGGATTAATTGTACAATGTAACATTTATTGTACAGTTATTTACGAATAATGGCTGAAAAATAGCACTAAATAACAAGACATTATTAATCTAATCTCTGGCGACCATAAAAAATGGTATGAGATTTGATTAGTTAATAGTCGTTACAATTTACGTGCGGTAGCACACTTTGATTCAGTTTACGTAAAGAAAGGTAAAAAAAACCGGATGCGAAGCATCCGGTCGAAATAGGGGTAAACTGACATTCAGAATTGAATGACGGTAATAAATAAAGTTAATGATGATAGCGAGGACTATTTTAGTTGTAGGTGAAGGTTTTGTTTTACCATTCAGTGCTATACCTGGGTTGTTTTTTAACTCATTGATTTAATGAATTTATTTGCTTGTTATTTGATTATTAGTGCTATTTTCCCTGTCTTTTTGTGCTTATAAAAGTTCCCTTGTATTTACATCTTGAAACATCTATAGGGATAAATGAAACATTTGAGCGATTTTCGTATCATATTCTTATTGGATTATTCTAATTTTTACAGCACAATGGGTCTGCCGACTGATTAATGAGGGTTAATCAGTAAGCAGTGGCATATATAAAGGCATATATATAACAACAGAGGGTTAATAACATGAAAGTTAAAGTACTGTCCCTCCTGGTACCAGCACTGCTGGTAGCAGGCGCAGCAAATGCGGCTGAAATTTATAACAAAGATGGCAACAAATTAGATCTGTACGGTAAAGTCGACGGCCTGCACTATTTCTCCGATGACAACGGTAGCGACGGCGACCAGTCTTACGTTCGTCTGGGCTTCAAAGGTGAAACTCAGATCAACGACCAACTGACCGGTTACGGCCAGTGGGAATACAACATCCAGGCAAACAACACCGAAAGCGCTTCTGACCAGGCATGGACCCGTGTAGGTTTCGCCGGTATCCGCGTTGCTGACGTAGGTTCTTTCGACTACGGTCGTAACTACGGCGTAGTTTACGATGTGACCTCCTGGACCGACGTTCTGCCAGAATTCGGCGGCGACACCTACGGCTCTGACAACTTCCTGCAGCAGCGTGCTAACGGTGTTGCGACCTACCGTAACACCGACTTCTTCGGTCTGGTTGATGGCCTGAACTTTGCTCTGCAGTATCAGGGTAAAAACGGCAGCGTGTCCGGTGAAGGTTCTACCAACAACGGTCGTGGCGCTCTGAAACAGAACGGTGACGGCTTCGGCGGCTCCCTGACTTACGATCTGGGCGAAGGCTTCAGCGTAGGTACTGCGATTTCCAGCTCCAAACGTACTACCGACCAGAATAACCTGGTATACGGTCACGGCGACAACGCGACCACCTACTCCGGTGGTGTGAAATATGATGCTAACAACATCTACCTGGCCGCTCAGTACACCCAGACCTACAACGCTAGCCGTTTCAGCGGTAGCAAAGATGCTGACGCTATCAGCGGCTTCGCTGAAAAAGCACAGAACTTCGAAGTGGTTGCACAGTACCAGTTCGACTTCGGTCTGCGTCCATCCGTGGCTTACCTGCAGTCTAAAGGTAAGAACATCGACGGTACTGCCGGTAACTTCGGCGACCAGGATCTCCTGAAATACGTTGATGTGGGTGCGACCTACTACTTCAACAAAAACATGTCCACCTACGTTGATTACAAAATCAACCTGCTGGATGACAACGAGTTCACTCGTCGTGCCGGTATCTCTACCGACAACATCGTAGCGCTGGGTATGGTTTACCAGTTCTAATTCGGTTTCGACCGAGACAAAAGGGGCCTTTGGGCCCCTTTTTTAATGTCTGATTTCAGCTAATTAGTGTACTCTTGCGCCGATTGCAGGAGGGTAATAACCGATGGAAATGACTTTTTTACGTACGATGCTGCTTGGCGTCGTTATTTTATTGACTGGCTGTGACAACACCAGCGCGCCGGAGACCCCAAAGGCGCAGGTGACCGTACTTGATGGTAAAACCATGGGCACGTTCTGGCGTGTAAGCGTGGTTGGCCTCGAGCAAAACAGGGTGGAGGATCTGCGTCGCAAGGTGCAGACGCTGCTCGACGGCGACGATCAGCTACTGTCGACCTGGAAAAATGACTCGGCTCTGATGCGCTTTAACCAGTCGCAAAGCACCACCCCATGGCCCGTGAGCGAAGGGATGGCGGATATCGTTACCGAATCATTGCGCATTGGGCAGAAAACCCAGGGGGCGATGGATATCACCGTCGGGCCGCTGGTCAATCTCTGGGGTTTTGGCCCGGATAAACAACCGGTGAAAACGCCGACTCAGGCGCAGATAGTTGCCGCGAAAGCGCGTACCGGCCTGCGAAATCTGACGGTGATTAACCGTGCGGGCCAGCAGTATCTGCAAAAGGCGATCCCCGATCTGTATGTTGACCTCTCGACCGTTGGCGAAGGATATGCTGCCGATCATCTGGCGCGTCTAATGACCGAAGAGGGGATCTCCCGCTATCTGGTCTCGGTGGGCGGCGCACTAGTTAGCCGTGGGATGAATGCCGATGGCCAGCCGTGGCGCGTGGCGATTCAAAAACCGACCGACCGGGAAAATGCGGTGCAGGCGATCGTTGATATTAACGGCCACGGGATCAGCACTTCCGGCAGCTACCGTAACTACTATGAACTGGACGGAAAGCGGATCTCGCACGTTATCGATCCCCAAACCGGGCGGCCGATTACCCATAATCTGGTCTCGGTCACCGTGATTGCGCCCACCGCGCTGGAAGCCGACGGCTGGGATACCGGTCTGATGGTGCTCGGCACGGAAAAAGCCCAGCAGGTGGTGCGTGAGCAGGGGCTGGCGGTCTATATGATCATGAAAGAGGGTGACGGCTTCACCACCTGGATGTCGCCGCAGTTCCGTGCGTTTCTGGTCAGCGGGAAAAATTAAAAAGCAAGATTGCGGGTTTTTTAATTCCTCCTTTTGGTCACAGTGATGGTTACACTAAAAGGAGGAGCCCGTTATGACATCTCATATTCTACATACCGATGATGACCGCTGGCAGGCGGTGATGAATCGCGACGCTCATGCCGATGGTCAGTTTGTTTTTGCCGTACAGACCACCGGTATTTTTTGTCGCCCGTCCTGCCGCGCCCGTCATGCACTGCGCCAGAACGTCCATTTCTACCCCAATGCGCAGGCTGCGCTGGATGCCGGGTTTCGCCCCTGCAAACGCTGTCAGCCTGATAGCCTCTCTCCCGAACAGCAGAAAATCGACAAAGTTGCCGAGGCTTGTCGCCTGCTCGAGCAGGATAGCCCCGTCACGCTCGAGACGCTGGCCGAAGCGGTTGCCGTCAGCCCTTACCATTTCCACCGCCTGTTTAAATCCGTTACCGGCGTGACGCCGAAAGCCTGGCAGCAGGCGTGGCGCGCGCGTCGGCTACGCGATTCACTCAGCGGCGGCGAACCGGTCACCCAGGCGGTGCTGGCGGCAGGATTTCCCTCAAGCAGCAGCTATTATCGCCAGGCCGACGACGTGCTGGGGATGACGGCACGCGCTTTTCGTCAGGGCGGTAAAGCCACTGAGATTCATTATGCGACTGGTCGTTGTGAACTGGGCCGCTGTCTGGTGGCGCTGAGCGACCGGGGCATTTGCGCGGTGCTGTTAGGTGACGATGAAGCCACGTTGCAGGCGGAGCTGCAGCAGAGCTTCCCGTCCGCCCATTTTGCGGCGGCGGATGAATCGTCCCAGGTGCAGATCCAGGCCGTTATCGCCAGCTTGAATCAGCGTTCCACGCCGTTAACGCTGCCGCTGGATATTCGCGGTACGGCTTTCCAGCAGCAAGTCTGGCAGGCGCTGCGCGCGATCCCTGCCGGTGAAACCCGCAGCTATCAGCAGATAGCCGACGGCATCGGCAACCCGAAAGCGGTGAGGGCGGTCGCCGGGGCTTGCGCCGCAAACCGGCTGGCGATTCTGATACCGTGCCACCGTGTGGTACGCGGTGACGGCAGTTTATCCGGTTATCGCTGGGGTGTGACGCGTAAAGCGGCGCTGCTGGCGCGTGAAAAAGAGCAGGAGCGGTGATGCTGGATCTGTTTGCTGATGAAGCGCCATGGTCAGAGCCGCTCGCCCCTGGAGCCGTGGTCCTGCGTCGTCTGGCGCGGGAAAGCAGCGATGCGTTGCTGGCCGCAATTGAGCAGGTCGCTACCGTCTCGCCGTTTCGCCATATGGTGACGCCGGGCGGGTACACGATGTCGGTGGCGATGACCAACTGCGGGCCGCTTGGCTGGAGCACGGACAGATGCGGCTACTGCTACGCCGCCATCGATCCGCTAACCGGAAATCCCTGGCCCGCGATCCCGGACGTTTTTCTCCGCCTGGCACAGGCGGCGGCGAGCCAGGCCGGATATCCCAAATTCAGTCCCGATGCCTGTCTTATCAATCGCTATCAGCCGGGGGCAAAGCTATCGCTGCATCAGGATAAAGATGAAGCGCGGCTGGATGCCCCGATTGTTTCCGTTTCGCTGGGATTACCCGCTACCTTCCAGTTTGGCGGGCTAAAACGCAGCGACCCGCTGCAGCGCGTCTGGCTGGAGCATGGCGACGTGGTGGTGTGGGGCGGCGAGTCCCGGCTGTTCTACCACGCCATTTTGCCCCTTAAGGCAGGCAGTCATCCGCAGGTGGGCGCCTGGCGCTATAACCTGACGTTTCGCCGCGCCGCACAATGACGAATAAAAATAAGAATTATTCTTGATGTCGTTGCTCAGCAGTTTACACTGCTGGCTGTTTTTCTTGCTCTGGTTGCTGTTATGGAACTTCTTTTACTCGTCTGGCGTCAGTACCGCTGGCCCTTTATTGGCGTTATCGCCCTGAGCCTGCTGAGCGCCGCGCTCGGTATCGGTCTTATCGCCTTTATCAACGTACGTCTGATTGAAATGGTCGACACCAACCTTACGGTGCTGCCGGAGTTTCTCGGGCTACTGCTGCTGTTGATGGCCGTGACGCTGGGCTCCCAGCTGGCGCTGACGACGCTGGGGCATCATTTTGTTTATCGCCTGCGCCGCGAATTTATCAAACGTATTCTCGACACCCAGGTGGAACGCGTGGAGAAGCTCGGCAGCGCCTCGTTGCTGGCGGGCCTGACCAGCGATATTCGTGCCATCACCATTGCCTTTGTGCGTCTGCCCGAACTGGTGCAGGGGATTATCCTGACCGTGGGCTCCGCCGCCTATCTGGCGATGCTGTCGACCAAAATGCTGCTGATTACCGCTCTGTGGATGGCGCTGACCATCTGGGGCGGCTTTATGCTGGTGGCGCGCGTCTACAAGCATATGGCGACGCTGCGTGAAACCGAAGATAGCCTTTATAACGACTACCAGACGGTGCTGGAAGGGCGCAAAGAACTCACCCTGAACCGCGAGCGTGCGCAATACGTGTTTGAACAGCAGTTCACCCCGGACGCAAAGGCTTATCGCCACCATATTATCCGCGCCGATACCTTCCACCTGAGCGCCGTGAACTGGTCGAATATCATGATGCTGGGCGCGATTGGCCTGGTGTTCTGGATGGCAAATGGCCTGGGCTGGGCCGACACCAATGTGGCGGCAACCTATTCACTGACACTATTGTTCCTGCGTACGCCGCTGCTGTCGGCGGTAGGGGCATTGCCAACGCTGCTGAGTGCGCAGGTGGCGTTTAACAAGTTGAATAAATTCTCGCTGGCGCCGTTCCGCGAGCCGTTCCCGCAGCCAACGGCGCACCCGAACTGGCAGACGCTGGAACTACGCGATGTGACCTTCCACTATGAAGACAACACTTTTGCGGTCGGCCCGCTGAACCTGACGCTTAAGCGTGGTGAGATGGTCTTCCTGATTGGCGGTAACGGCAGCGGCAAATCGACGCTGGCGATGCTGCTAACTGGGCTGTACCAACCGATCTCCGGGCAGATCCTGCTCGACGGCCAGCCGCTGGCGGCAGATAAACCGGAAGACTACCGCAAGCTGTTCTCCGCGGTGTTTACCGACGTCTGGCTGTTTGAACATCTGCTGGGGCCGGAAGGCAAGCAGGCGAAGCCGGAGCTGGTAGAGAAGTGGCTGGCGCAGCTGCAAATGAGCCACAAGGTGAAGCTTGAGGATGGACGAATCCTCGACCTGAAGCTGTCAAAGGGGCAGAAAAAGCGCGTGGCGCTGCTGCTGGCGCTGGCGGAAGAACGCGACATTATTATGCTTGATGAGTGGGCGGCCGATCAGGACCCGCACTTCCGCCGCGAGTTTTATCAGGTTCTGCTGCCGCTGATGCAGCAGATGGGCAAAACGATTTTCGCCATCAGCCACGATGACCACTACTTTATCCATGCAGATCGCCTGCTGGAGATGCGTAACGGTCAGCTAAGTGAACTGGTGGGCGAGGAGCGTGAGCGCGCTTCCCGCGATGCCGTTGCGCGTACCGCCTGATCTTTTAGCCGCTTTGCTGTTTTTTTCAACGCCTGAGCGGCTCGTTTAATTTTTTTTATATTCCCCCGCGCTATGCTTAATGCGCTCAATCATCCGATTGGGCGCACTTTCAGGAATAAGGATTATTCATGTCTCTGTTGAAGAAGAACAGTGCCCGCCTGCGCGATGAAGAGCGTCAGCGGCTCATCTGGTTGCTGACCACCGATAAAGCGGTGACTTCAGCGCTGCTGGGCAAGCTGACGCTGGCCGAGCAGTATGATGAGGGCACGCTGGTTGATGACCTTGCGGAAGTGGGCGCATTGGTGGCGCACCTGCCGCCGCCGGATCTCGCCGATACCCTGGAAGCGCTGCCGTCAGAAGAGCGTCATGCGCTGTGGAATATGGTGGAAGATGACCGGCGCGGGAAAGTGTTGCTGGAAGCATCGGAGAACGTCTGGGACGACCTCATTGAAGATATGAGCGACCGGGCGTTGCTCGATGCACTGCAAACGCTGGATATCGACGAACAGATCTACCTGGTGCAGCACCTGCCGCGTGACCTGACCGGACGCCTGCTGGCCTCGATGGATCCCGCTGAACGCGCGCGCGTTCGCCAGGTGATGAACTATGCCCACGAACAGGTGGGCTCGATCATGGAGTTCGAGGTGATCACCATTCGCCCGGACGTCACGCTGGCCTCGGTGCAACGCTTTTTGCGTCGGCTGGGCAAAATGCCGGAGAACACCGACAAACTGTTTGTGGTAAAGCGCGACCAAACCCTGATTGGCGAACTGGAGCTTAAAACGATCCTGCTGAATGCAGCGGAACGCTACGTTCATGAAGTGATGGAGGCCGATCCGGTTGCGTTTCACCCGGAGGAGCGATCGGAAAGCGTCGCCCGTACCTTCGAGCGTGACAACCTGATTAGCGCCGCGGTGATTGACTCGGAAGGCAAGCTGATGGGGCGTTTGACCATCGATGAGATCGTTGATGTAGTGTATGAAGAGACCGACAGCGATCTGCGCCGCATGGGTGGCTTGAGCAGCGAAGAAGATGTCTTTGCGCCGGTGATGAAAGCGGTAAAAACCCGCTGGGCGTGGCTCGCCATCAACCTCTGCACTGCTTTTATCGCCTCGCGGGTGATTGACGGTTTTGAACATACCATCTCGCAGCTGGTGGCGCTCGCTTCGCTGATGCCGATTGTGGCGGGGATTGGCGGTAATACCGGTAACCAGACCATTACGATGATTGTGCGTGCGCTGGCGTTACAGCATATTCAGCCGGGCAACTTCTCGTTTTTGATCCTGCGCGAAATGGGCGTAGCGTTGATTAACGGCATTGTCTGGGGCGGTATTATGGGCACCGTCACCTGGCTACTTTACGGCGATCCACATTTGGGAGCCGTGATGACGTTCGCGATGATCCTCAACCTGCTGGTGGCCTCGGTGATGGGCGTATTGATCCCGATGATCATGGTCAAACTGGGGCACGACCCGGCGGTCGGCTCCAGCGTGATGATCACCGCGATCACTGATACCGGCGGCTTCTTTATTTTTCTGGGGCTGGCGACCGTGTTTCTGCTTTAAGCTTTGCGCGGTGCTTAAGGCGGGCAGGTACGACGACCATCATAATGATGCCCGCCAGCACGCCAATTGCCAGATTCCCGGTGCTGACCGTCGCGCCGACGGTAACCAGCATCACCAACGTTTCCGGCCACGGCGTGCGCTTCAGCGCGCCTGGTTGCAGGCTGTGCCAGTTAAAGGTTTTGAAAGCGACAATCACCATAATGCCCGCCAGTACCGACATCGGGATTTTTGCCATCACTTCGCTTAAGGCGGTGACCAGCAACAGCAGTACCAGCGCTGCCGCGATGGTTGATATCCGGGTGCGGCCTTTGCCCATCTCCACGTTTACGATGGTCTGACCGATCATGGCGCAGCCAGCGATGCCGCCGTAGCAGCCAGCCAGAATATTCGCAATGCCGAGACCCGCGCTCTCACGCGTTTTGTTCGATGGGGTGGCGGTGAGGTCATCGACCAGTTTCGCAGTCAGCAGCGATTCCATCAGGCCAACAAAAGCAATGCTCAGAGCGCACGGCCAGATAATTTGCAACGTTTCAAGATTCATCGGCACCAGCCACTGGGTGAAGCCCGGCAGCCCGCCGCTCATCGACCCTTCATCACCAACGGTCGGTAAAATCTGCCCGCTGGTAGCGGTATAGAGGGTGAGCAGGACGACGGCGATAAGCGGCGATGGAACGCTTTTCATCACGCGCGGGAGCCACAACACGATGAGTATCGTGGCGGCAAACAGCGCGACAATCAGCGGGCTACGACTCCAGAAGTGGGGAACCTGAGCAAAGAAAATCAGAATGCCCAGCGCGTTCACAAACCCGGTCATTACCGACTGCGGAATAAAGCGCATCAGCTTTGCCATCCCGCAGGCGGCAAACAGAATTTGAATGATACCGGCCATCACTACTGCAGGCAGGATGTAGGCAACGCCGTGCTGATGTACCATAGGGCCGATAACCAGCGCCACGGAACCCGCCGCGGCGGTGACCATCGCCGGGCGGCCGCCGAGAAACGACATCGACAGGCATAGCACTACGGATGCAATCAGGCTGACCTTCGGGTCAACGCCTGCAATCACGGAAAACGAAATAACTTCGGGGATTAGCGCCAGTGCGGTAATCACGCCTGCCAGCACCTCACGCGTTAACATCGTGGGTGATGTCAGAACGGAGAATAGGGAGCCAGAAAGAGGAGAGGGAGATGCGTTTGACATAGGTATTCACAGGTTATCGATGGCGGGTTTTCTATAATCCCCAGCTTCCGTGCGTACCATCACAAAGGGGGCAATAATACCGCTTCCCGTCACATTCTACCAGTACCAAATCTCATTTTCTGTACACATTTATTAAACATTTTAATAACAGATCTCAAAACTCAACTTAAATTTTAAACAATATTTAAATTTATCTTAGCTGGTGGTAACGTAACCGTACGGATGTTTTTACCTGCATGTAACAAATCGCAAGTCAAGTAAGGCCCCCTACGATGAAAAAAAAGATAGCTGTACCCAATACACAGAAATCGGGTACCGAGACGGTTTCTGTGGCGACTAAGGCGAAGACTCGTGTGGTGCACGAGACAGATGTATTGCTGATCGGTGGCGGCATTATGAGCGCTACGCTGGGTACATGGCTGCAGGAGTTGGAGCCAGACTGGTCGATTACCATGGTTGAGCAGATGGAAAGCGTGGCCGAAGAGAGCTCAAACGGCTGGAACAACGCTGGCACCGGGCACTCGGCGCTGATGGAACTCAACTATACCCCGCAGAAATCTGATGGCTCCGTCAACATCGACAAAGCTATTGATATCAACGAAGCCTTCCAGATTTCCCGTCAATTCTGGGCACACCAGGTGACCCGCGGCGTGCTGACGCAGCCGAAAAGCTTTATTAACACCGTGCCGCACATGAGCTTTGTGTGGGGCGATGACAACGTCAATTTCCTGCGCGCGCGCTACCGTGCGCTGCAAAAGAGCCCGCTGTTCAACGGCATGCGCTATTCCGAAGATCACGAACAGATTAAAGAGTGGGCACCGCTGGTGATGGAAGGACGCGATCCGCAACAGAAGATTGCTGCGACGCGCACCGAAGCCGGTACCGACGTGAACTACGGCGAAATTACCCGCCAGCTGATTCAGGGCCTCAAAAAGCGCGAGCGCTTCACCCTGCAGCTCAACACCGTAGTGCGCCGTTTCCGCCGTAATCCAGACAACAGCTGGAATGTGACGGTTTCTGACGCCAACGGTAGCCATGAAAAACGCACCATCAAAGCGAAGTTTATTTTCATCGGCGCGGGTGGTGCGGCGCTGAAGCTGCTTCAGCAAACCAAAATTCCTCAGGCGAAAGAGTACGCGGGCTTCCCGGTGGGCGGTCAGTTCCTGGTGTGTGAAAACCCGGAAGTGGTTAACCATCATCTGGCGAAAGTCTACGGTCAGGCTTCCGTGGGCGCGCCGCCGATGTCCGTGCCGCACATTGACACCCGTATCATCGACGGTAAACGCGTGGTGCTGTTTGGGCCGTTTGCCACCTTCTCTACGCGCTTCCTGAAAAATGGTTCGCTGTGGGATCTGCTGGCCTCGACCAATAAATCCAACATTCTGCCGATGCTGAACGTCGGGCTGGATAACTTCGATCTGGTGAAATACCTGGTAAGCCAGGTGCTACAGAAAGATAAAGACCGCCATGCGGCTCTGCGCGCCTACTATCCGATGGCGAAAAAGCAGGACTGGCGTTTGTGGCAGGCCGGCCAGCGCGTGCAGATTATCAAACGTGATGCGCGTATCGGTGGCGTACTGCGTCTGGGTACCGAAGTGGTCAGCGATGATGAAGGCACCGTTGCCGCGCTGCTGGGGGCATCTCCAGGGGCATCGACCGCCGCGCCTATTATGCTGGAGCTGATGGAAAAGGTCTTTAAGGACAAGATGCTGACCGCCGAGTGGCAGGAAAAAATTCGCGCCGTGGTACCGACCTACGGTTCCACGCTGACGGAAAACCCGCACCTGATTGAAAAAACGTTAGCCTATACCAGCGAAGTGCTGGGGCTGCGCCATGAAGCGGCCCGTGAAGCGGACCCAACGCCTGCGGTGCAGGTATCGTCCAAACCGATAGAAGTCAAAGAGATGGCGGATATCGCGCTCTAAGAAAGCGAAAATCCCGGTCATACCGGGATTTATTATTTGGTAGCCCGGGCGAGCGCGAGCGACCCCGGGTTTTTTATTAACGTGCGACGGCGTTGTGTACCGTTTCCTGGGCTTGCCAGATACGGTATTTCACTTCTACGTTTTCAGGCGCGTAGATAACGATCGGCAACTTGCTGTTGTAGCGCAGCATGCCATCATCGCCCAGCGATGCGGTGACGAATTTTTTGGTTTTCTTCTGGTCCGGGCAGGCCATCATGGTCGACACCGGCCCGGAGATTTTCTCCACCACATAGTAGTCGTAGCCCCAGCCTTCCAGCGTTTTGCTTTCCAGCTCGCCGCCCAGGCGCTGATGGTTACAGTCGACTTCCAGCGTTTTACCAATCAATAATTCTACCTTGAAGGCCGACTCATCTTTCTGTTCCGGCAACTGAATCACCTGACGCGTCATACCTTTCTCCGCTTTAGGGAAAGGCGCAACCTTTTCCAGCGGCTGTTCTGCGGCCCAGGCGGAGCTGGAAGCGCAGGCGATGGCCAGTAACGAAGCGGCAAGTTTATGTGTGTTTTTCACTGTTCATCCTTTTTATCAGTTTGCAACGAGAGGAGAATATCATTCCTGACATCAATGGTAATCGTATTTTACTGAATTTTGCATTAGGACTAGTTCTAAATATTGTGTTTTAGAATGAATATAGAGATTAAGACTACTTAATTCGCCTGATAACGTACGGATATCCTGAGTAAAGATGAAAATGACCAGATTTCTTATTATAGCTGCGCTTCTCGGCGTTATCCCTGCCGCACAGGCCACAATCCAGGTTGGGTTCTCACCCGAAGGATCCGCCCGTGAGTTGGTGCTGAGCACTATCGATGGCGCACAGCGCTCCATTGACATGATGGCCTACTCGTTTCAGGCCAAAGATACTGTCGACGCGTTGATTCGCGCCCAAAAACGCGGCGTGAAGGTGCGGGCGGTGATTGATAAGCGACGAAATCAAGGGGAGGTCAGCCAGAAGGCCATTGCCAGGGCGGTAGAAAACGGCATCGACGTTCGCATTGACGGCCACTACCACATTCAGCATGACAAGGTGATGATCGTGGACGGTGACACGCTGGAGACCGGGTCGTTTAACTTCGCTAAATCGGCAGAGACGGAAAACTCAGAGAATGTGCTGGTTGTCCGCGATGAGCCGGAGGTTATTCGCCAGTATCAGGCGCATTTTGACAGCCGCTGGGCGCTGGGGAAGTCGCGGTGAGGATATAAAAAACCAGCCATAACAGGCTGGTTTATATACGTTTTTTTGGTCGGCACGAGAGGATTTGAACCTCCGACCCCCGACACCCCATGACGGTGCGCTACCAGGCTGCGCTACGTGCCGACGCATGCAGAAAATACTACCGCTTTTATCCCTGATTGCAAGTCAGGGTTTATCAATTGATTCAAAATTAATCAATCAGTTAGCGATAAAGCGTTTTTCATCCGTCAGCACCTGCAGCAGCAGGCTGAGCTGGGCTTTTTGATCCTCTTCCTTCTCGCCCGCCGCGTTCCAGGTCTTATAGTGACCGTTATGGCTGAGCACGACGGTAATCGCTGGTGTCGTGATCGCCAGGGTATCGTTATCTGCCGACGTCACCCAGTTATGGCGGCGCGTGGCGCTGAACAGATCCTGACCCTGCGAATATTCGTTTGCCGGCGTGCTGACGTGCAGCAGGCGTTGCATCAGGGTGGTCATAATATCTTTATGATCGGTCAATAGGTCGATGCGCTGAGCAGGGGTACCCGGCCAGTGGATGACCAGCGGCACCTGAAGCTGGGCGCGTGACCAGCTAAAGGTGCTGTTCTCGTCGCTGAGCGGCACGCCGTGACCGGCGGTAATAATCACCACGGTGTCATCGAGCTTGCCGGAGTCGCGCAGCGCGTCCAGCACCTTCGCAATTTGCGCATCCACATCCGCTGCCGCACGGGCATATTGACGGTCGTTGGCCTGAGCGTTGTTGATGGTAGTTCCGTTAAACGACACCCACGAGAACCAGCGGTTTTCGTCCTGGGCGTTGTTTTTAAGCCAGTGAGTCCACTGGCTTGCTGTCTGGGCATCGTTCTGCGATTTGCCCGGCGGCAGTGAGAAATCAGAGAGCAGCGCCTGGCGATAAATCGGGCTGGTGAAGCCGTCAGAAGAGAACAGACCCAGCTGATAGCCCTGTTGATTAAGCGCGCTAATCAGCGCTGCCGGAATACGCGCCGACAGGACGCCGTCCATATAGGACGGTGAAATACCGTAGAACAGGCCAAAGATCCCGTTATCGGCGTTGTTGCCCGCGCTCATATGCTGGGTAAAGTTGACGTTGCTGTCCGCAAAACGGGCCAGCGACGGCATCTGCTGCTCAAAGCGCGAATAGTTCAGGCCATCGACGGTGATAAGCAGCACGTTCTTACCGACACCCATATCGCGATAGCGCAGATCGCTAAGCGGGTACTGCACGGTAACGGCTTCCGGATCGCCTTGCTCCACCAGACGGCGCTGGTAATCCTGCGCGTCAAGCAGCCCGTGCTTCTCAAGGAAGCGGCGCGCGGTCATTGGATATGACAGCGGCAGGTTGGCGCGCTGCATGGTGACCGGACGATAGAAGTTAGCATCGGCCCAGATGTACATCACGTGCGAGGCGATAAACGATGCAAAGAAGAACCACGCGACCGGGCGAGCGTAGTGACGGCGGCGCGTCAGGCTGCGCAGCTTCTGCCAGCTCCAGGTGGCAAACAGCATCTCGACCAGCAGAATCACCGGTACGCTGATAAACATCAGCTGCCAGTCACGGGCGGTCTCGTTTTGATCGGGGTTGATAACCAGCTCCCACACCACTGGGTTGAGGTGCAGGTGGAAGCGGGTAAAGACCTCGCTGTCGATAAGCAGCAGCGTCATGCCCGCCGTCGCCAGAATGGCGGACAGGAAGCGCATCAGGCGCTGAGACATGACGATAAAGGTCAGGGGGAACAGAATCAGCAGATAGGCGGAGAACACCAGAAAGCTGAAATGCCCGACAAGGCTGATGTAGGAGAAAATGCGTCCAGCCAGCGTCGTCGGCCAGTCGGCGACAAAAAGATAGCGGCTACCGAGCACCATGGCCAACAGCATGTTGAACAGGGCGAACCAGTGCCCCCAGCTAACCATCTGGGAGACTTTTTCTCGGTAAGGCTGACGATGAGTCACCATAAACTGTTGCTTGTACCCTTAGTGCGCAGGATCGCTGTTAATAGAAGACTGAAGCGCCTGGGCAAAAGAACGCGCAATAGCCTGGCGTTGAGCCGGAGCTACGCTGCTGTTAATCAGGTTGGTGACCATATTGCCCAGCACCATCAGAGAAAGATCGGTCGGGGCTTTATGTTCTTCCAGCACGTTGGCGAGCTCGCTCAGCAGTTTTTCAACGTGTTCATCACTATAGCGGGATTGTTGTGGCATAAATCGAAATCTGTCTATTCATTAAAGGGCAGTATATTACCGTAGCAGCAGCATTTTTTCCGCTTTTTTTCAGCGGAACGCGTTATCCTTTCGCCATTATGCTGCCGCGAGGGCGGTAATGTGTGAGTTGCACTGTCGCATCGGGGGTGATTGAATACACCCGATCTTAAAGGAGAGTTTAACATGAGTCTGGATATCGACCAGATTGCTTTGCATCAGCTCATCAAACGCGATGAGCAAAACCTGGACGTGGTGCTGCGCGACACGCTGCTGGAGCCGACCGCGCCGGTTGAAGAGATGATGGCCGAGCTGCATCGGGTGTACAGCGCGAAGAATAAAGCCTACGGCCTGTTTACCGAAGAGAGCGAACTGGCGCAGGCGTTAAAGCTGCAGCGTCAGGGTGAGGAAGATTTCCTCGCGTTCAGCCGCGCGGCCACCGGTCGTCTGCGCGACGAGCTGGCGAAATATCCATTTGCTGACGGTGGGATAGTGCTGTTCTGCCACTACCGCTATCTGGCGGTGGAGTACCTGCTGGTAGCGGTGCTGAATAATCTCAGCAGCATGCGCGTCAATGAAGAGCTGGACATCAGCGCGACCCATTATCTCGACATCAACCATGCGGATATCGTCGCACGTATTGACTTAACCGAGTGGGAAACCAACCCGGAATCGACCCGTTATCTGACCTTCCTGAAAGGGCGAGTTGGGCGCAAAGTCGCGGATTTCTTTATGGACTTCCTCGGCGCGAGCGAAGGCCTGAACGCGAAGGTACAAAACCGCGGCCTGCTGCAGGCGCTGGACGATTTTGCCGCCGAAGCGCAGCTCGACAAAAACGAGCGTCAGAACGTGCGTCAGCAGGTCTACTCCTACTGCAACGAACAGCTGCAGGCCGGTGAAGAGATTGAGCTGGAGTCGCTGTCAAAAGAGCTTTCTGGCGTGAGCGAAGTGAGCTTCAGCGAATTTACCGCGGAGAAGGGCTACGAGCTGGAAGATAGCTTCCCGGCGGATCGCAGTACCCTGCGTCAGCTGACCAAATTTGCCGGTAGCGGCGGCGGCTTAACCATTAACTTCGACGCCATGCTGCTCGGAGAGCGAATTTACTGGGACCCAGCCACCGATACGCTGACCATTAAAGGCACGCCGCCAAACCTGCGTGACCAGCTCCAGCGCCGGACCTCCGGAAAAAGCTAAGTCTTCCTCTTAAAGCCCGCTCATCCCCGAGCGGGCTTTGTCTATCCGTATTCCCGCCTGTTTTGAGTGATGCTCCTCTCATTTTCGGTATCGATGTTTTTTCATCCAGGTTAAAACTTGAGCTGACTCTCAGTTAATACCCAATGAAATAAATGAAAATACGTTTCATTTTAAATGCAAAAATATTTTGATTTTTCAAATGGAGAGCCACTCTTATTCAGAAGGGCTCAAGGACGCGGCAACTGGGTGCCGCGAATCACTGAGAGGACTAACAACAAGATGCACAATACCTTCAGGCACTCCCGACTGGCGCTGGCCACTACAATGATGCTCGCGGGCGTATTAAGCGGCTGTGACGATAGCGAAGCCGCGCTGGCGTTGGCGTCAGCGGCGCCGCAAAACGTCCAGTCGCCAGTGCTCTCCGTCGACGATGGCAGCGTGGTGCTGGTGTGGGAAAAACCGCTGCTGGAGGCGGACAAGGTGGTGGACTATCACGTCTATCGCGGCGGTGAACTGCTGGGCAGTGCGCGCGATAATCAGGACACGTTCTCCCCTGCGAAACCCTATATCGACAATTTTTACCAGACGCTGGATAACGACCACTGGCAGCAGAAGGTAGATTTGCGAAGCTTCACCGTCGAAGGGTTGAAAGCCGATACCGACTATCAGTTCACCGTCCGCGCGGTCTATTCGGACGGCAACGAGTCCGCCGACAGCGCACCGATTTCTCTGCGCACCACGAAAGAGCCGCACGTGGTGGATGCTAAAGCAGCAGGAGCCGTCGGCGACGGGGCAACGCTCGATACCGCCGCGCTGCAAAAAGCCATTGATAGCTGTACGCTGGCGCAGTATCCGCAAGGCTGCAAAGTCAGCGTGCGCGGCGGCGTGTTTAAAACCGGTGCGCTGTTCTTACACAGTGATATGACGCTGGAGATTGCCGAAGATGCGACGTTGCTGGGTTCGGATGACCCGGCGCAGTACCCGATGAACAAAGGCTACTTTCTTTACCCCTATACTGATAATCCGCTGCCGAAGCGCCCGCCGTCGTTGATTAACGCGCTGGCAGCGGACGATAAAGGAAGCTCTCACGCGGGCACTTTCCGCAATATCCGCATTGTGGGCAAAGGCACCATCGATGGTAACGGCTGGACGCGCGGCGTGAAGCACGGTGGAGCAGAGTCTATCGTTGATGAAGCCGGCAATGCGCTGCCGCAGTATCGCGCCAGCAACGCCAATAAAGTGGGCGAAGACGGAATCCTGGCAAAACATCAGACCGAACTGGCGGTATCTGAAGGGATGGATCGCGACAGCGCGTA
The DNA here is from genome assembly GCF_046569695.1 of Kluyvera sp. 142486. Lineage (NCBI taxonomy): Bacteria > Pseudomonadati > Pseudomonadota > Gammaproteobacteria > Enterobacterales > Enterobacteriaceae > Kluyvera > Kluyvera sp. 142486. The sequence goes on along the minus strand of NZ_JBKHUI010000005.1, from coordinate 189,760 downwards.
TAAAAACCGCCGTTCCAGCCTGATGACGCTGCGCGGCGTCAGCAACCTCTACATTGAAGGGTTGACCATTCTCAACCCGGCATTTCACGGGATCATGGTGCTGGAGTCGGAAAACATCGCGCTGAATGGGCTTAGCCATAAGACTTTCGACGGTAATAACGCCGACGGTATTGAATTGGGTAATAGCCAGAATGCCCTTGTCTTCAATAACTTCTTTGATACCGGCGACGACGGGATGAACTTTGCTGCGGGCTACGGTAAGGGTGTCGAAACCTTTAGTCAGAAACCGCAGAGCGGAGCATGGATCTTCAATAATTACTTCCGTAAAGGCCACGGCGCGGTAGTGACCGGCAGCCATACCGGTGCCTGGATCGAGAAGATCAAAGCGGAAGATAACGTGATGTATATGACGGATATCGGCCTGAGAATGAAAAGCCGCCCGTACTACGGCGGTGGCGCGCGCGAGGTGCTGTTCCGCAATAACGCAATGAAAGATCTGGCAAAAGAGCCGTTTATCTTCACCATCAAGTACAGCGCTGACGTGAATGACACCACGCCAGCAGCCGAGCCTGCGCAGTTCCGCAACGTGACCGTCGAGAACGTCACCGTTGACGGCACGGCGGCGAAGAAAAGCATTCTGGTGGATGGTATGACGGTGCAGGAGATGGCGGCGGCCTACGGTATTACTTACCCGCGCGATGCCTATCATCAGAACCTGGCGTTCAGTAACGTGAAGTTCCGTAACGTGCAGGCGAGCAAAATCACCTTCCTGCATGACAGCCAGTTTACCAACGTCACGTTTGATAATACGGACCACGCCTGGAACGTTGCGCAGGTAAGCGGTATTACGCTTTCAGACAGCGTGAATAATGAGGTGATAACGTCGACAGGGAAGGAGACGGTCGTGCGAGAGGCGGCGAAGCAGTAAAAAAAAACGGCTCCAGAAGGAGCCGTTTTTTCGTCACGAAGACTTGTCGGCGATTAAGCGCGAACGAAGTCGATGTGAGCCAGTTTTGGCTTGAACGGGTGACGCTGCACCGCCTGAGCCTTAACTTTTTCTTCTTTACCATCAACAACGATGGTCAGAACTTCGCTGTAGAATTCAGCGTTGTTCTGCAGGTTCCACAGCTTGTCGTGATCCAGTTCGATAGCAACAGGAGCTGCTTCGCCACCATAAATGATAGCTGGGAACTTGTTAGCTGCGCGCAGGCGGCGGCTCGCACCCTTACCCTGCTCTTTACGTACTTCTGCGTTAATAGTAAACATTGATAGCTCTCTTAATTAATCCTGCTACAGGCGACCCAGCAGCAGGCAAATGATCTGCTTCACGGATGTGAAAGCGGGCGGCATTATAGCTTTCAATCCTCATGCGGGCAATTAAAAAGCACGTTTAAAACGTACAAGAGATTGTTGATAAAGGATTGTACCGTATGCATGCCGGGTGGCGGCTGCGCCTTACCCGGCCTACAAACCCATTGATATCAAGGTATTTGTAGGCCTGATAAGCGAAGCGCCATCAGACACCCAAATTTTCAATTTGCCGTTAAGCGCAGTCGCAGACTGTCCGGGTAGGGCGAAAAATAGCGCTGCGTCAGCAGGTAATCATCCGGGTGCTCGGCGAGGTAGTGCTTCAGCAGCGTCAGCGGCGCGAGGATTGGCAGGTGTCCGGCGTGGTAGTTGACGATCACGTCGCGAAGCTCTGCCCGCTGGCGATCGTTGAGCTGTTTGCGGAAATAACCCTGAATATGCATCAGCACGTTGGTGTGATTTTTACGTGAGGCCGGGTGGCGCAGAATCGCCATCAGCTTGTCGCGATAGGCAACAAAAAAGGCATCCAGGTCCTGCCATTCATGCAGATGGGCGATAAAGGGGCCGATCTCACGGTAGCCGGGCTGGTTGTGGGCCAGCAGATGCAGCTTATAGCGGCTGTGAAACGCCAGCAGGGCCTGACGGGTTAATCCCTCTTCCCGCAGCGTATTCAGCTCGTGCAACGCAAATATCCGCGCCACAAAGTTCTCCCTCAGTACCGGGTCGTGCAGTCGGCCGTCCTCTTCCACCGGCAGCCACGGATAGCGTGCTTGCAGCGCCGCGGTAAACAGGCCAACGCCTTCCTTCGCGCCGCGATTACCGCGTTCATCGTACAACCGCACCCGCTCCATTCCGCAGCTGGGGGACTTTGCACAAACTATATAGCCGGCGAATTGCGCCGCGCCTGGCAGCACCTCCTCGGCAAAATGGTGCATTTTATCGGTGAGGTCGTTATCCAGGTTCTGGCTCATGCGCACGCGGGTATCGCCATTTGCGGTCTTCACCAGCCGCAGCGCCGGGCGCGGTGTGGGCAGGCCGATGCCCATTTCCGGGCAGACGGGTTTGAAGGTTACCCATTCGGCAAGCTCATCCATAATAAACCCCATCCGCTTATGCCCGCCGTCAAAGCGAACGGCAGCACCGGTCAGGCAGCCGCTGATGCCGAGTGTCGGTTTGTCGTTCATATTATTGTCCTGTTTGTGGTGGGCCATAGCTCAAGCATAGGTTCTCCCGCTTCCGGCCGCGTGGCTTTTTATCCTCTACACTTAAACAAGGATCGTAAAGAGAGGAAACTGCATGAAACTATGGCCCGTAGTCACCGGAGTCGCGTTGTCGCTCGCGCTGGTGGCTTGTCGTTCACCCACCCCGCCAAAAGGGGTGACGCCGATTCGCCATTTTGATGCTAGCCGCTATCTGGGAAAATGGTATGAAATTGCCCGTCTGGATAACCGCTTTGAGCGCGGTCTGGAGCAGGTGACCGCTCACTACGGTAAGCGTAAGGATGGTGGCATTAGCGTGCTGAACCGTGGGTTTGACCCGCAGCGAGGCGAGTGGAAAGAGAGCGAAGGGAAGGCGTACTTCACCGGCGAGCCGAGCGTTGCCGCGATGAAGGTCTCGTTCTTTGGTCCTTTCTATGGCGGCTATAACGTCATCGCGCTGGATGATGACTACCAGTACGCGCTGGTCAGCGGGCCGAACCGCGACTACCTGTGGATTTTATCGCGCACGCCAACGCTGCCGCCGCAGGTACAGCAAAACTACCTGTCCATCGCCCGCGGGCTGGGGTTTGCCGTCGATGATTTGCTGTGGGTGAAGCAAACGCGCAGCTAGCGTAGCTCGTTGGCCCGGCGATAGCGGCCTTCGTAGTCGAACACTTTTTCGCGTACCTGCCAGTAGACGCCTTTCTTACGGGCAACGACAAAATCCGGTGCGCGGAGCAGCGCCTGCTGAGCGATGATATCGCTCGGCGTTATCCAGCGCAGCGGCACGCCGGGCGTACGGGTGTGCGGGCGGATAAACAGCTGCTCGAACGCCGTTTTCTGCGCGGGGGTGTGCAGACGGAAGCGCTCACTAACGTCCGCGCCGTCTTCGTCATAATAGGTGATTTTAAGCCAGCCGCCTTTCTCATCCATGCCGTCCTGTAACACCATGCCGCTACAGCGCAGCACCAGCGCGTCTTTAAGCTTCAGCGCTGCTTTCAGCATATCGTCCGGGTCAACCAGCACCGTGTCGCACTCCCGACAGCGGCGGGCGGCAATGTCGTTTTCGGCGTTACACTGCGGGCAGTTTTTAAAGCGGAAGCGATAGTCGCACTGCTCGCGATGACCTTCATCATCTTCAAGCCAGCCCTGACAGCGGCGGCCAAAGTGCTCAATAATGGTGCCGTCGGCGGTGGTTTTTCCCCAGAAGGTATTGGCAAAGCCGCAGCCGGGGCAGAAAACCTGCACTGGCACGTTATCGCTTTTGCCTTTTGGTGAACCCACTTCCGGCGTGTAGAGGTCGTGCGGGTTACCGGCGTAATCGAGGATCAGACAGTCCGTTTTCCCCGGCGCCAGACGCAGGCCGCGGCCCACAATTTGCTGATACAGGCTGATGGACTCGGTAGGGCGCAGAATCGCAATCAGGTCAACGTGCGGGGCGTCAAAACCGGTGGTCAGGACGGCGACGTTAACCAGATAGCGGAACTGCTGATTTTTAAAGGCTTCAATCAGCTCGTCGCGCTGCGGGCCTGGGGTCTCGCCGGTGATCAGCGCCGCGTCATTGGCGGGCAGCAACCCGGTAATCTCGCGGGCGTGCTCGACGGTGGCGGCAAAAATCATCACCCCTTTGCGCGTCTGCGCAAACTCCTCAATCTGGCTGATGATGTGCGGCGTAATGCGCTGCTGCTGTTTCAACTCGCGGTTGAGGTCCGACTCGCTGAACAGTCCGTTGCTGTTGGCCTGCAGGCGGCTGAAATCGTACTGCACCACGGGCATATCCAGCCGCTCCGGCGGCGTCAGATAGCCGTGTTTAATCATGTAGCGCAGCGGTAACTCATAGATGCAGTCGCGGAACAGCGCTTTCTCATCGCCGCGCACCATGCCGTGGTAGTGGAACTGATAAATCCAGCCTTTGCCCAAGCGGAACGGTGTGGCCGTGAGGCCCAGCAGGCGGATGTGAGGATTCACTTTCCCCAGATGGCTGAGAATTTGCTGGTACTGACTATCATCATCGTCGCTGATGCGGTGGCACTCATCGACAATTAACAGCGAAAACTCGCCCTGGAAATGGTCAAGATTACGCGCCACCGACTGCACGCTGCCGAACACCACTTTGCCGTGGCTCTCTTTGCGCTTTAGCCCGGCCGCATAAATATCGGCCTCCAGCCCCAGCGCACAGTATTTCGCGTGGTTCTGCGCCACCAGTTCTTTGACGTGCGCCAGCACCAGTACGCGACCGCGAGCCAGCCGCGCCAGCTCGGCTATCACCAGGCTTTTCCCGGCACCGGTGGGCAACACGATAACCGCAGGCTGAGTATGGCGACGGAAGTAGGCCAGGGTGGCGTCAACCGCTTCCTGTTGGTAGGGGCGAAGTGTAAAAGTCATTGGCGTGATGATTGTCCTTAACAGCCAAATAGTATGCCATGAATCTTTTCACTTGAGTGGGATAACAAGCCCGTTATACTTACGGATTGTTATACTCGCTGTCTCACCCGTAGCCGGTGGCATTTTCCCGTTACGCGGCAGGCATTGAGTCGATTACCCCATTTTTCGGACCTTTCGTCCGGCACCCGGCACTATTACAGGCTAAAAATACTTCATGCGACTTGATAAGTTTATCGCTCAGCAACTCGGCGTCAGCCGTGCTATTGCCGGGCGTTTGATCCGCGGCCACCACGTGACCATCGATGACGAAGTGGTGCGTGACACCGCGTTTAAACTGCTACCAGAACACGACGTGGCCTACGAAGGCAACCCGCTGACTCAGCAGAATGGCCCGCGCTATTTCATGCTGAATAAGCCGCAGGGCTACGTGTGCTCCACGGAAGACCCGGATCACCCAACGGTGCTCTATTTCCTCGATGTGCCGGTGGCGTACAAGCTGCATGCCGCGGGTCGTTTAGACATTGATACCACCGGTCTGGTACTGATGACCGATGACGGCCAGTGGTCCCATCGCATCACCTCGCCGCGTCACCATTGTGAAAAAACCTATCTGGTGACGCTGGAAAATCCGGTCAGCGATGACACCGCCGCGCAGTTCGCCAAAGGTGTTCAACTGCACAATGAGAAAGATCTCACCAAGCCAGCGGTGCTGGAGGTGATTACGCCGACCGAAGTACGTCTGACCATCAGCGAAGGTCGCTACCACCAGGTGAAGCGCATGTTTGCCGCTGTGGGTAACCACGTTGTCGGTCTGCATCGCGAACGCATCGGTGAGATTGCGCTCGACCCAGACTTAGCCCCGGGCGAATACCGTCCGTTAACAGAAGCAGAAATCGCCAGCGTTGGCGCACCGTAGCGCTAACCAACAACCGAGGTAAATTGTGACGTCCAGGCCGCGCTCGTCGTTAAAAATTGTATTTATTCTTGGCCTCCTGGCCATGTTAATGCCGTTATCGATAGACATGTATCTTCCGGCGCTGCCGGTCATTTCACAACAGTTTGGCGTGCCGGCAGGCAGCGCACAGATGACCCTGAGCACCTATATTCTGGGCTTTGCGCTGGGTCAGTTGCTGTACGGGCCAATGGCGGACAGCCTCGGGCGTAAGCCGGTCATTCTGGGCGGTACGCTTATCTTTGCCGCGGCGGCGGTGGCCTGTGCGCTAGCACCGACTATTGACTACCTGATCGTCACCCGCTTTTTCCACGGCCTGGCGGCTGCGGCGGCAAGCGTTGTGATCAACGCCCTGATGCGCGATATCTACCCGAAAGAAGAGTTCTCGCGCATGATGTCGTTTGTGATGCTGGTGACGACGATTGCCCCGCTGGTGGCGCCGATGGTGGGCGGTGCGGTGCTGGTCTGGTTTAGCTGGCATGCCATCTTTTGGATCCTGGCGATTGCCGCGCTGCTGGCTTCTGCGATGATCTTCTTCTTTATTGATGAAACGCTGACGGCAGAGAAACGCCAGCCGTTCCGCCTGAGCACCACGCTCGGCAACTTTGCGTCGCTATTCCGCCACAAGCGCGTGCTGTCGTACATGCTGGCGAGCGGCTTCAGCTTTGCGGCGATGTTCTCGTTCTTAAGCGCCGGGCCGTTTGTCTATATCGAGCTCAACCACGTGTCACCGCAGCACTTCGGCTACTATTTCGCGCTGAACATTGTGTTCCTCTTTGTCATGACTACCATTAACAGCCGCTTTGTTCGCCGGGTTGGGGCGCTGTGGATGTTTCGCGCCGGGCTGACAATCCAGTTCGTTACGGCGATCTGGATGGTGGCTTGCGCGCTGCTGGACGTCGGCTTCTGGTCGTTGGTGCTGGGCATTGCGGTGTTCGTCGGCTGCGTGTCGATGGTCTCCTCAAACGCGATGGCGGTGATCCTCGATGAGTTCCCGCATATGGCAGGCACGGCCTCATCGCTGGCGGGGACGTTCCGCTTTGGTATTGGGGCCATTATCGGCGCGCTGCTGTCGATGGCGACCTTCACCACCGCTTGGCCGATGCTGATTTCCATTGCCCTATGTGCGACCTGCTCGATCCTCTTCTACCTCTACGCCAGCCGCCCCCGCAAAACCGCGCACTAATAAGCCTTTCGAGGGGCGAAATATGCCCCTTTGTTGATACATATCAACAGATATAGCATTCCTGATAGGGTGTAATGTTTCTTTTATGTAAAATCCAATAATGTAAAAAGTCACATTGTTGTAGATAAAAAGGTTGCGTTAGATCACAGATACGGGTACATATAGCGCGAAAACGCATCAGTACACCGAACTATGTCGTAAGAAGAATGTTGAATGCTGGCGTTTTTTTTCTGGATGCAGGACGATTTGTCAACAATGTGTTAATATGGATGTGAAATAATTGTGAAGCACCATCGCTTCCGGGGAAAAGAACGTAATGACATTACAGCTATCAATCGTACATCGACTGCCGCAGGACTATCGCTGGTCCGCGGGTTTTGCAGGTTCGAAAGTTGAACCGATTCCGCAAAATGGTGCATCCGGCGAAAATGCGCTGGTGGCCCTTAAACTGCTGAGCCCGGACGGCGATAGCGCCTGGCCGGTGATGCATTCCCTTAGCCAGGCGTTAACCGATATCTCCGTCGACTGCTCGGTGCTCGAGTGTGAAGGGGAGCCGTGCCTGTTCGTGAAACGTCAGGATGAGTTTGCTGCGACCTGCCGCCTGAAAAATTTCGGCGTGGCGATTGCCGAACCGTTTTCCGGTAACAACCCGTTTTAACCGTCAGCTCAGCGCAATGAGCTGACGCGTATACTCCTGCTGCGGTGCTGAAAATATGCGCCGACACTCTCCCTGTTCGACCACCTCTCCCTGACGCAGCACCATCACCTGATGGCACAGCGAACGAACGACGTGCAGATCGTGGCTGATGAAGATGTAGGTCAGCTGATGCTTTTCCTGTAACGCTTTAAGCAGCGCCAGAATTTGCGCCTGAACGGTGCGATCGAGCGAGGACGTTGGTTCATCCAGCACGATAAGCTCTGGCTGCAGGATGAGCGCCCGCGCGATGGCGATACGTTGCCGCTGGCCGCCGGAAAACTCAGACGGATAGCGCTGCCGGGTCTCCGGCTCCAGCCCCACCTCCTGCATTGCCGCCATCACCCGCTGCTCGCGTTCTGCGGCACTGAGGGCAGGGTGATGAACCCGCAGACCCTCTTCAATAATCTGTAGCGCGGTGAGCCGCGGATTGAGCGACGAGTTAGGGTCCTGAAACACCACCTGAATGCGACGACGCAGCGGCAGCATCTGCTGACGGTTGCGCCCCTGAATGGCCTCCCCGGCAAAGCGAATATCGCCCTGCGAGGCGATTAAACGCAGCAGCGCCAGCCCGGTGGTGCTTTTGCCGGAACCTGACTCACCAACCAGCCCCAGCGTCTCCCCTTTGCGCAGCGTAAAGCTCAGGTTGTTCACCACCGTATTGTGGCTCACCACCCGGCGCAGGATACCCTTGCGAATCGGGAACGCCACGCTGAGCTTGTTGACCTCCAGCAGCGGGGCGGCCTCCGTCGGTAAAGGCACCGGGTCGCCCGCCGGTTCGCTGTCCAGCAGCTTGCGGGTGTACGGATGCTGCGGCGCGCCGAAAAGCGCGCTAGCGCTGTTTTGCTCAACGCAGCGGCCATGCTGCATTACCGCCACGCGGTCAGCCAGCTTGCGCACGATGCTCAGGTTATGGGTGATAAACAGCAGCCCCATGTTCAGCTCGGTACGCAACTCTCTGAGCAGCTGGAGAATTTGCGCCTGTACCGAAACGTCCAGCGCGGTCGTCGGTTCATCGGCAATCAATAATTCCGGGCGCGTCAGCAGGGCCATGGCTATCATCACACGCTGGCGCTCACCGCCGGAGAGCTGGTGGGGGAAATCGCTCAACCGCTTTGCGGCATTGCGAATGCCAACCCGGTCAAGGCAGTCGAGGATCTCGCCGCGCGCTGCCTCTTTGCGCATACCCCGGTGCAGCGACAGCACTTCATAAAGCTGCTTTTCCAGATTGTGCAGCGGGTTCAGCGACACCATGGGTTCCTGAAAAATCATCGCAATGCGGTTGCCGCGCACCCCGCGCAACGTCTGCGGGCTGGCGTGCAGTAATGATTCCCCAGCAAAGCGGATATCGCCCGTCGGGTAGCTGACCGGTGGTTCAGGTAACAGGCGCAGAATCGACAGCGCCGAGACGCTTTTTCCCGAGCCGGATTCCCCAACCAGCGCCAGCGTCTCCCCGGCGGCGAGCGTCAGTGAGAGCTGTTCAACCACGGTGGTGGTTACGCCCTGCTGGCGGAAGGCGATGGAGAGGTTGTCGATCTCCAGAAGTGGTTGCTGCATCTTATACCGCCTTAGAAGGATCGAAGGCGTCGCGTACCGCCTCGCCGATAAAGATCAGCAGCGAGAGCAGTACGGCAACGCAGAGAAACGCGGCGATCCCAAGCCAGGGGGCCTGCAGGTTATTTTTGCCCTGAAGCAGCAGTTCGCCGAGCGACGGCGAACCGAGCGGCAGGCCAAAGCCAAGAAAGTCGAGCGAGGTCAGCGTAGTGATGGAGCTGCACAGAATAAACGGAATAAAGGTTAGGGTGGCAACCATCGCATTGGGCAGCATATGGCGCAGGATAATACTGCGATCTCCCACGCCCAGCGCCTGCGCGGCGCGGATATAGTCATAGTTGCGGGTGCGCAGGAATTCGGCGCGCACCACGCCAACCAGCGACATCCAGCCGAACAGCACGGTAATTGCCAGCAGCCACCAGAAATTCGGCTGCACGACGCTTGAGAGCAGGATAATCAAAAACAGCGTCGGCATTCCCGACCATACTTCGATAAAGCGCTGCCCCCAGAGGTCAATACGCCCGCCGTAGTAACCCTGCACGGCGCCGACAATCACCCCCATCACGCTGGAGCAGACCGTCAGAATCAGGCCAAACAGCAGTGAGATGCGCGTACCGTAGAGAATACGCGCCAGCACGTCACGACCGTTAGCATCAGTGCCCAGCCAGTTTTGCCGCGACGGCGGGGCGGGGAAGGGGATATCGGTGCTGAAGTTAATGCTGCTGGCGCCAAAGCGAATCGGCGTCCACAGCACCCAACCGTTTTTCTCCAGCCGCTGCTGCAACCATGGGTCCTGGTAATCGGCGGCGGTGGCGAACTCACCGCCGAAGGTTTTTTCGCTGTAGTTTTTCACCACCGGAACGTACAGGCTGCCCTGATAGCTCACCAACAGCGGCCGGTCGTTGGCGATAAGCTCTGCGCCAAGGCTACAGACAAAGATAACCAGAAAGATCCACAGCGACCAGTAACCGCGTCGGTTGTGGCAAAAGCGCGCCCAGCGGGCCCGGTTGACGGCGTTCAGGGTCATGATTAGCGGCCCTCAAAATCAATGCGTGGGTCCACCAGCGTGTAGCTGATGTCGCTGACGATATTCATCAGCAGCCCGATAAGGGTGAAAATATAGAGCGTGCCGAACATCACCGGATAATCGCGGGAGACGGTCGCCTCGTAGCCCAGCAGCCCCAGCCCGTTCAGGGAGAACATCACCTCAATCAGCAGTGAACCGGTGAAGAACATGCTGATAAAGGTGGCAGGGAAGCCGGCGATGACCAGCAGCATGGCGTTACGGAAGATATGCTTCCAGAGGATCTGCTTTTCACCCACCCCTTTTGCCCGCGCGGTGACCACGTACTGCTTACGGATCTCGTCGAGAAACGAGTTTTTGGTCAGCATGGTGAGCGCGGCAAAGCCGCCGATCACCGTTGCCAGCACCGGCAGGGTGATATGCCAGAGGTAGTCGGTGATTTTCTGATACCACGGCAGGGTATCAAAATTCGCGGAAACCAACCCACGCAACGGGAAGATGTCGTAATAGCTGCCGCCGGCGAAGAAGACTATCAGTACTATGGCGAAGAGAAACGCCGGAATGGCGTAGCCGATAATAATGCCGGTGCTGCTCCAGATATCAAAGCGGCTGCCGTTGTACACCGCCTTACGGATGCCCAGCGGAATAGAGACCAGATAGATAATCAGCGTGCTCCAGAGCCCGAGTGAGATGGAGACCGGTAGGCTCTCTTTCATCAACTGCATGACCGAAGCATTGCGGAACAGGCTGTTGCCGAAATCAAAGCGCAGATAGTCGCCGAGCATCTTGAAATAGCGCTCGTGCAGCGGTTTGTCGAAGCCGTAGCGATGGGTTATCTCGGCGATAACCTCTGGGTCAAGGCCGCGCCCGCCGCGGTACTGACTTTCCGCGATATTGCCAACGCCTGCCCGTGCCTGACTACGTTCCAGCCCGCCACCACCGCCGGGTAGCCCACCCTGATGGCCGAACTCTACCGCCGCAATCGCCTGGTCAACCGGGCCGCCGGGTGCTATCTGTACGATAAAAAAGTTGAGCGTGATGATTGCCCACAGGGTCGGGATAATCAGCAGCAGTCGGCGAATCAGATAGGCACCCATGTTCTCTCCTTAACGTCGGGAAGCGGGTAAGGCCGCCGCTTTATTCACGTCGTACCACCAGGTGTCGAAGCCCGGCGCATCCGTGCCGGAGGCATAAAGCGGGTGGATACTGGGATAAGAAAACTTATTCCAATAGGCGGTTCTACTGCCGGACATATACCACATCGGCAGCATGTAATAGTTCCAGGTCAGTACCCGGTCCAGCGCTCGCCCAAGCGGCAGCAGCTTCTGCTTATTGCCCTGCCAGCGGATGATTTGGTTGATCAGACTGTCGATAGCCGGGCTTGCCACCCCTGGTGAGTTGTAGGACGAGTTGATGTATTCCGACGACCAGGAGATTTGCAGATCTGAACTGGGCCACGGCATCGCCCGCCACAGGCGCGGCATCATGTCGTAGTCGCGCTTACGCATCCGGTTGGTGATTTGTGAGATATCGACCTGGCGGATATCCATCGTCACGCCCAGACGCTGTAGATTGCGCTGGAAGGGCATCACCCACTGATCGTTACCGCCGGAGGGCAGCAGCAGTTCAAAGCGAAGCGGCAGGCCGGTTTTTGCATTGACGCGCTGCTGGCCTTTCAGCACCCATCCTGCGTCGGTCAGCAGATTTCCCGCTTTCAGCAGGTTGTCGCGGTCAAAACCGTACCCATCTGATGCGGCGGGCTGATAGATGGAAGTGAACACTTCCGGCGGCAGTTCGCTTTTGAGCGGCGCCAGTAGCGTTAGCTCGTCGGCATCGGGGTAGCCACGCGCGGCGTATTCGGTATTCTGGAAATAGCTGTCAGCGCGGCTGTAGGCGTTGTAAAACAGCGCTTTGTTCATCCATTCGAAATCAAACGTCATGCTGATAGCCTGACGCACGCGGCGGTCGCTGAATACCGGGCGCTGGATGTTAAAGGCCAGCCAGCGGGTGTCCTGTGCGGCGTTGTTCTTCTGTTCATCCTTAACGATGTAACCGCTGGCGAAGTTTTTGCCGATATAGCGCGTCGCCCAGTTTTTAGCGCTGCTCTCGGTGCGCACGTCATAGGCTCCGGCTTTGAAGGCCTCAAACGCGACGTTGTCATCGAGGTAGTAGTCGTAGCGGATGGTGTCGAAGTTCCAGCGGCCACGGTTTACCGGCAGGTCGGCGCCCCAGTAATCTTTCTCGCGCTGATAGACGATATATTGCCCCATCTTCCAGTCGCTGATGCGGTAAGGGCCGCTTGCCAGCGGCGGCGTGCTGAGCGGTTCACTGAGGTTATGATCTTTCCAGAACTTTTCCGGCAAAATTGGCAGGGTAAACAGGCTCAGCATATCTTCCTTACCCGGTTTTGCCAGCTCAATGCGCACCGTCAGCGGGGCGATAGCCTTGACGGTGGTGCCTTTGTAGACCAGGCGGAACTGTGGCACGCCTTCGGTCATAAACTTGTTAAAGGTGAAAGCGACGTCGCGAGCGGTAATTGGGCTGCCGTCGTGGAAGCGGGCGCGCGGGTTGATGGTCAACTCCACCCAGGAATAATCGTCGGCGTAGCGCGCCCGGTCGGCAACCAGCGGATAGTAGCTGCCCGGCTCGTCGTCAGAGGTGGTAAACAGCGCGTCGTACAGCGAGTCGGTACGCACCGCCGCATTTCCACGCAGCGCAAAGCGGTTGAAGTTATCGAAGGTGCCGAGCGCGGCAAGCGTGACGCTGCCGCCTTTAGGGGCGGCGGGATTGACGTAATCAAAGTGGTCGAAGTTGACGGCGTATTTAGGCTCACCGATTACCGCAAACGCGTAGCTCTCTTTAATGGTCTGCGCCTGCAGGGACAGGCTGAACAGCATCAGCAGGGTCGAACAGACACGTGCTACGATCACGATAGGGCTACCCCGCATTGAAAAGTATTGATTGAAAACGTCTTTTATCCCTGAATCTTAAATGACCTTGCTTAACTTGTGAAATACTTTGCTGGCTTACGATATTCCACAATCAGCTGCTGCAGCGTGAGCGGGCGGCTTATCAGATAGCCCTGAAGATAATCGACGCCGTGATCGCGAAGCCAGCTTGCCTGCTCCTCGGTTTCCACCCCTTCGGCGACCGTCACCAGGTTGAGGCGATGAGTCAGGGTCAGCACCGCATCCAGCACCGGCGAGGTGATGGTCTCCCGACCGATAGCGTTGACAAAACCGCGGTCTATTTTCAGATAGTCGAGGGTGAAACGCTCAAGGTAGATAAGCGCGCTGTGCCCGGTGCCGAAATCATCAATAGCCACTTCAATGCCTTCGCCGCGCAGCCAGGTAAACAGGCTCATGGCCTTCTCCTGGTGCAGCATGTCGCGCTCGGTTATCTCCAGCACCAGCTGGAAGTAGTTTTGCGGCAGGCTGGCCGCCAGATTGCGGATATCCTGCTGGAAGCTCTCGGCATGCAGGTGACCAGGCGCAATATTGATGCCGAGCTTAGCGCCCGGCGGCAGAAGATCTTTTAGTACTGGCGCATCGCGGGCGATCAACTCAAACAGATGGTGGGTGAGGGGGACGATGAGATCCTGCGCTTCGGCATAGCTGATAAACGCATCCGGCGGGATATTCCCGGCGGTCGGGTGCGACCAACGCATCAGCGCCTCTGCGCCGGTAATCTGGCGATTCTTCGCATCCACCACCGGCTGATAGACCACGTAGAACTGACGGTGTTTGATGGCAGAGAGGATCTCTTTTCCCGGACGCGAGCGAAGGGCCAGAATATAGAGGCACATCAGAGCGCCGATCAGGCCACAGATGAGTCCAAGCAGGATTGAATAGAGTGAGTTATCGCTGCTGAGTGCGTTGCTGTAGAGGTAGACCTCCAGCGGCACGTCTTTGATCTTCACGTGGCGAACGGCGGTATCGGTAATGTCGTCGATCGCAAGGGGTTTGCTGCTAAAGGTGGAGATGGCTGTCTTACCGTTAACCACCAGCGCAACACCGTTATACGGCGTCTGCTTTGACGAGCAGAGTACCCAGGGCATCAGATTGGCGTTGATCGAGGCGAAAACGCCGCGGTTATCCAGAAGCGGGCTTTTTACCCACAGCACAAAGGCGGGGGTGGTTGGCATCATCGGCGTGCCGGGGACGATCCCCATCACGTGCGTTTTGCTGAGATCGAGATCCGGCACCAGATCCTTAAGCCCCAGCGACATCTCCCCGGTGGCCGATGAACAGTAGGCTATCTGATCTTTCACCAGCAAGAATGCTCGCACGTTCATGCTGAACGCGGCGCGTTCGGTGAGTTCCGACGACACGGCATGGCACGGCTCCATCGTCAGCGGCTGCAGGGAATCCATCGTCACCAGGATCTGCCTGAAGTAGTTATTTAAGTAGGTTTGCAGGCTGGAGATAGTGTTATCAAACTGGACCGAACGGCGGTGATGGAAAATAGAATACTGTGCCAGCCCGGCAGCGAGCGCAATCAGCAGGCCAGCGACGATACTGGTGAGGACGGTTCGACGGTTAATCGATGAGTGACGAGTGAACATGCAACTTCTCTATGCTACGGAACTCTAAAGAAAAGAATAATGATGAAGCATAAAAAAAGCACTGCCGGAGCAGTGCTTTTTTTATGCTTACCGTCAGCCAAGGGAAACTGACGGTAAACGACATTACGAACGACTCAGGACGCGGCGTGCTTCGTTGTAACGTTTATTCCAGTACGGTTCATTCATGCTGGAAATCGTCACACCACTGCTGGTGGAAGCATGAACAAACTGGTTGTTGCCGATGTAGATGCCTACATGGCGACCGGTAGAACCGGCGCGGAACAACACTAAATCACCGGTTCGAAGCTGATTGCGTTTAACGGATTTGCCCGTTTCCTGCTGCTCCCAGGTGGAGCGCGGCAGCTCTAAACCAAACTGTTCGCGGAAGGTACGCTGCACAAAGCTGGAGCAGTCGATACCGCGCTTGGTGTCGCCGCCCAGACGGTAGCGTACACCTTTCCATCCTGCGTATTGATCCATCAGACGGGACTTCACGTCGAGGTTACGCACCATGGTTTCAAATTCATCCTGAGAGGCTTGCAGTGACGAGGCATCTTCGGTGCCCACTGCATGCGTCTCAGAATGCATGTTCTTAGCGGTGTTGCTGGTGTTACTACAGGCAGAAAGCAGAACCGCAACTGCTACTGCTGGAATCGCTCGCAAGATATATCTCAAAATCGGCTGAGATTTGACCATTTTCGTTGTTTTCCCTTGAAGTCCTTAACGATGGAGTCGTTATAAAAAATGCCAAACGCGTCTGAGACTAAATACACGCAATCAATGAGACAATTCTTTGAATTCATTTTTGTGGCTTAGCGCACAAAGTTTTATTTACGAACCAAATAATTGCTCTTTGAAACGACAAACGCGAATGAGATTACCTTAACGAAAGCGGCATTGCGAGCGCTTTTGCCCGATTTTTTATAAGAAATCGTGATACACAAAGTTAAAAATTGTGAATGGCCAAAATTCCGTCACTGGTGAATGAAAAGTGGGCAACTCATTCATTATTAAAATGAATGTTGTGACGGGAAGATGACAATAACGCGGTGGAATAAAAAAAGAAAAAGAGGGTGAATACCCTCTTTCTGGAATATCAGATGAATTGGTTATTTATTGCGCCGATTTCGCTTTGGATAAATGGGGCAAATTTCGTTCAAAGAAACCCATCACATTATCGCTTAATGGCGTCATCAGCACCCACGGTACGCCAATCAGCACTGCGGTTAACGAACCGACGGCAATATCGGTAAACCAGTGTGCGCCGATCATCACGCGCGGGAAGGCGAAAACCACAAAAATCATCAGTGAAATAAGGAACGCTTTCTGACCGAAATAGCGCCACATGAAGGTAGCGAATATCAGCAGCATCATTCCGTGGTCGCCGGGGAAGCTGTCCCGCGAGCCGTCTTTGGTCGAGAAGTCGATAAAATCGCTGACGCGGTGTACGCCCGGCACGGAGAGCGACGGGCTGCTACGGGTGACCGGCATCAGGTGCTGCGCCAGCTGGTTAATGATGACCGCCGACAGCAGCATCACCAACCCCATCACCACGATTCGGCGACGGCCTTGGGTGGTTTCTTTTAGCCAGAAACTCAGCATCAGACAGCCCATTGCTAACAGCGAACAGCCGTCAAAGGCGCGATTATTAATAATGGCTAAGAACCAGGCGTAGCCCAAATTATCTGCGTTTAAACCCCGGTTAAAGAAGTGAAAAATGCCAAGGTCGGCCGCAGACCAGAATCCGTGGTTTACCGGCAGGAACCAGGAGAGAAACAACGCCACGCCGGCGGCGTTGAGTAAAATAATCAGGGGATAACGTGTACGCATCTTAATATTCATAGCAATTAGTCTCGGCGGAAACCTTAGCGGCTTCAACCTAAACGAAGTTTCAACAACGCCGTTTGTAACGAATTCCAGTCGGTTTGCGCGTCGTTTATCAGCTCGATACGGCTATCCGGTGGCGCAACGTTCTGCGTTTCAATGTGCAGGTCGGCGCCCTGGCGATTAATACGCACCAGCCCTTCAGGAATACGCATCACCGCCTTCAGACGAGTCACCGGCGACAGACGCGCCCACTCCAGCAGACCGATGGTGTCAAACACGGTGTCGGCGTCAAAAATCCAGCCACAGGCATAATAGCCCTGGCCCTCGTTAACGCTTCTGCGCCAACGCTGGTACTCCGGCAGGCTTAACGCCGCGAGGCCTTTATTTGACGGATGAGAGTGTGCGTGCGCCGCGCTAGCCTTGAGCGGCGTGGTGTTGCTGCGCGGCATATCCAGTAGGGAAGTATCAATATTGCCCTGTGTGGCCTCGAATAGCTGGCGTTCAGCGCCGTGCTGTTGCCACCAGGCGGCCAGCGCCTGTCGGCTTTCGGCGGTGGCACGGTCCGTTTTGTTGCTGACAATAATGTCCGCTGCGGCGAGCTGGTCGCGGAAGTTTTCATTGTTGGCAACCTTGTCGTCCAGCAACTGGCGAGGGTCGATCACGCATAGCGTGGCGCGCAGGTCGATCCACGGCTCGTAAACCGGGGCGGTAAGCAGATCGAGGATCTGCTTCGGGTGGCCGAGGCCCGTAGGCTCAATCAGCAGACGATCCGGTTTCCCCTGGCGCAGCAGCGTATTCAATCCGACCTGCATCGGCAGGCCGTTAACGCAACACATGCAGCCGCCGGGGATCTCTTTGAGCAACGCGCCGCTGTCGGCCAACAGGGCACCGTCGATGCCGACTTCACCAAACTCATTGACCAGTACGGCCCATTTTTCGTCGGCGGGTTTATTGGCCAGTAGATGCAGAATTGAGGTGGTCTTCCCGCTGCCAAGAAAGCCGGTGATCAGATTGGTTTTAGTCACGAAAACTCCGCACAGGACATAGTGATAGTGTTATCTGGATCACTTTATCCTGGAGAAGCGGCGTCGAAAAGAGAAGTGTTAAGGCGGGCTAATCTAATATTAGCCCGCGAAATAGGAGAAAATGTTAACTATTGAGCGCGGTCAGCACCGCCTGGCGTGCGCCTTGTTGCACCAGATGCTGCCACGCCTGCTCGATAGCCTGAACAAATTGCGGGTTGGCTGGCAGGTCGCTGCCGAAAATTTCCTGCAGCGTCAGCAGTGCAGCAACCCGGTTCTCGTCGCTGCTGTTTGCCACTATGTCGCGAATTTTATCCGCCAGCGGGTCGCGAACATCAATCGGCTGCCCGGCATCGTCCACGCCGCTTACGTAGCGCATCCATCCGGCGACTGCCAGCGCCAGCAGCGGCCAGCGGCTGCCGGTCTGGAGGTGAATACGAATGCCGTCCAGCAGACGCTGCGGCAGTTTCTGGCTGCCGTCCATTGCAATTTGCCAGGTACGGTGCTGGAGCGCCGGGTTGCTGAAGCGCGCGATCAGGCTATCGGCATATGCCCCGAGATCGACATCGGTAATACGCAGCGTAGGGGCCTGCTCGGCCATCATCAGATGACGCGCTGCCCGGCGGTAAGATTCATCCTGCATGCAGTCGCTGATGTGCGCATAGCCCGCAAGGTAGCCGAGATAGGCAAGGAACGAGTGGCTGCCGTTAAGCATGCGCAGCTTCATCTCTTCCCACGGCAGGACGTCACTGACCATCTGCGCCCCAACGCTGCCCCAATCAGGGCGTCCGGCGACAAAGTTATCTTCTATAACCCATTGGATAAACGGCTCGCAGCTGATAGCGCACGGATCTTCGACACCCAACTCCTGGGTGATTTCTGCCAGCGACGCTTCGGTCGCGGCCGGGACGATACGGTCGACCATGGTGCCGGGGAAGCTGACGTATTCCGCAATCCAGCTTGCTAGTTCTGGGTCCCGGCGGGTTGCCATGTCCAGCACCGCGTTTTTGACCACATGGCCGTTATCAGGAATGTTATCGCAGGAGAGGACGGTGAAGGCTGGAAGACCGCGATCGCGGCGGCGAGATAGGGCTTCGACCAGAATGCCCGGCGCGGAGTGGGGCTCCGTGGGTGATTCAAGATCGTGGACGATCCGCGGCTGGGTGAAATCGAGGTGGCCGGTCGCCGGATCGATGCAGTAGCCTTTTTCGGTGATTGTCAGCGAGACAATCGCCACCTGTGGCTCACAGAATTTTTCGATAATCGCCGCCAGAGAATCAAGCTTCGCGTTCAGGCACTCGTGGACCGCGCCAATGATAATCGGCTGGTTGCCCGCTGCGCTCTTCTCCATCACGGTGAACAGATGATCCTGCTGGCGGAGCTGGCTCATCAGCACGTCGCCGCTAAACAGGCTGATTTCACAAATTCCCCAGTCGCCGCCGTGCTGGTTCAATACCCGGTTGGTTAACAGTGCCTGGTGGGCGCGGTGAAACGCACCAAAACCGAAGTGCACAATCCGCGAACGTAGCTGTTGTCTATCATATTGAGGGAGCTGGACGCTGGCGGGAAGGGCGCTTGAGGCGATTGTATTCATTGTTCACACATCCGATTAACGATTAATTAACGTGTGCAGTGTAAAGTTATATGACAGCAAATTGAATTGGTGTGCCGTATTTATCGCGTTAATGTGAGCTTGATCAATCAATCCCAGCGGATTTATTGACGGTCCTGAAGAAACATGTATGGTAGTCGTCATTGAAGGTGATTTTATTGGTATAACAACTTTAGAGGGTGAGGCAATGGAACAAACCTGGCGTTGGTACGGCCCGAACGATCCGGTATCTCTTGATGATGTGCGTCAGGCTGGCGCGACGGGCGTCGTAACGGCATTGCACCACATTCCAAACGGTCAGGTATGGCCGGTTGAAGAAATTAAACAGCGTAAAGCGATGCTGGCTGAAAAAGGCCTGACCTGGTCCGTGGTTGAAAGTATCCCGGTTCACGAAGACATTAAGACCGGCTCCGGTGAGTACAAAACCTGGATTGCCAACTATCAGCAGAGCATCCGCAATCTGGCTGAATGTGGCATCGACACCGTCTGCTACAACTTCATGCCAATCCTCGACTGGACGCGTACCGACCTCGAGTACACGCTGGAAGATGGTTCTAAAGCGCTGCGCTTTGACCAGATTGCTTTCGCGGCGTTTGAGCTGCACATCCTGAAACGTGAAGGCGCGCAGGCGGATTACACCGCTGAAGAGCAGCGTCAGGCGCAGGAATATTTCCAGGCGATGACCGAAGCGGAAGTCACCAGGCTGACCCGCAATATCATTGCTGGCCTGCCGGGCGCAGAAGAGGGTTACACCCTGGACCAGTTCCGTGCGCGTCTGGCGGAATACGATCACATCAGCAAAGAAAACCTGCGTGAAAACATGGCGGTCTTCCTGCGTGCTATCGTGCCGGTAGCGGAAGAAGTGGGCGTGCGTCTGGCCGTTCACCCGGACGATCCACCGCGTCCAATCCTCGGCCTGCCGCGTATCGTTTCTACCATTGAAGATATGCAGTGGCTGAAAGAGACCGTGGATAGCATCAACAACGGTTTCACCATGTGCACCGGTTCTTACGGCGTGCGTGAGGATAACGATCTGGTGAAAATGATCGAGGCCTTTGGCGACCGTATCCACTTCACGCACCTGCGTTCTACCTGCCGTGAAGGGAACCCGAAAACCTTCCACGAAGCTGCGCACCTGCAGGGCGATGTGAATATGGTTGCGGTGGTTGATGCGATCCTGACTGAAGAGCAGCGTCGTAAGAAAGCAGGCGATCTGCGTCCTATCCCAATGCGTCCTGACCACGGTCACCAGATGCTGGACGACCTGAAGAAGAAAACCAACCCAGGCTACTCGGCGATTGGTCGTCTGAAAGGTCTGGCGGAAGTGCGCGGCGTTGAGCTGGCGCTGAAAATGACCAAGTTCCGCGATCTGCTGTAATTTGTCATTTTTCCCAGAATAAAGAAGGGCAGCCATTTGGCTGCCCTTTTTGTTTGCACTATCGAGTAGGCCTGATAAGCGAAGCGCCATCAGGCAGAACGATGCACATTGCCTGATGCAGATTAGTCCGCGCGGCACATGTAGCGTTTTTCTTCGATATGAACGCGAATTTTCTCGCCGGTGGTCAGGTATTCAGGAACCTGAACCACCAGGCCGGTAGTCAGGGTCGCAGGCTTGGTACGGGAGCTGGCGGAAGCGCCTTTGATACCAGGGGCAGTTTCAACGATTTCCAGATCGACCGTCTGCGGCAGTTCCAGCGCCAGAACCCGGCCATCCCACAGTAGAACCTGCATTTCCGGCATACCGCCTTCAGGAATGAACTGCAGCTCTTCAGCAATCTGGTCGTGGGTGAAGATGTACGGGGTGTAATCTTCCTTATCCATGAACACGTATTCGTTGCCGTCGATGTAGGAAAAGTCAACGAAGCGGCGGTTCAGGGTCACGGTATCAACCATGTCGTCGCCTTTAAAACGCTCTTCAACCTTTAGACCGGTGCTGACATCGGAGAAGCGCATTTTGTACAGCGTTGCTGCGCCACGGGCGCTCGGTGACTGAATATCAATGTTTTTTACAATCAGCAGTTTGCCGTTGTAATTCAGCACCATACCTTTTTTAATTTCGTTCGCTCTTGGCATTGCAATTATCCTGTGAACTAGGGTGTCAAAAATATCGCGTAAAAGTACTCGTGCCGGGCGTTTCAGGCAAGAGGATTTAAAGGCTTTTGCTATGGCTGCTCAAAAGGTGGTAATGTGCGCGCCACTACCTTATCCACACTACAGAGAACCCGCGATGGAATGTCGTCCGGACTGCGGGGCTTGCTGCACTGCACCTTCAATCTCCAGCCCCATTCCCGGCATGCCCAACGGCAAACCGGCTAACACGCCCTGCGTGCAGCTTGACGAACGCCAGCGGTGTAAAATCTTTGGCTCGCCGCTGCGCCCGAAGGTATGCGCAGGGTTACAGCCCGCACCAGAAATGTGCGGAGTCACCCGCGACGCGGCGATGACCTATCTGCTTCACCTCGAAGCGTTGACCGCACCCTAAACGTCTTTAATCCGCACCAGGCAGCAAAGGGTGGCGATGCACAGCACCAGCGCAATCCAGAACACGGTATGGTAGTTCCAGATTTCTGCCACGACGCCCGCCAGAGAACCGGCGATGATCCAGCCAACGCGAGAGGTATTGGCGTACAGCGTAGTGGCTGAACCGGCTTGCCCCGGCATCAAATCCTGGAAATACAGCATGCCAATCCCGCCGAGGATACCGATATACACTGCGTTTAGCAGCTGCATCGCCAGCAACAGCGTTGGGCTGCTGAAAGTCAGCATACCTATATAGAAGAATAGCCCAGCCACGGCGGCCAGGCGCATCAGGAAGCGTTTACCCAGGCGCTTGGCGAAGTAACCAGCAATCAGCATCGTCGGGATCTCCAGCCCGGCGGCAGTGCCCATCATCACCCCAGCCAGCTTCTCCGGCAGATGCAGTTCATTAATGATGTACAGCGGCATATTGATGATATAGAGGCTGTTGGTGCCCCACATCAGGGTGCAGATAACAAACAGCAGCAGCGTATCCCGGCGGTTGGTGCGCGGTGCCTGAATCGTACCGCTTGCGGCGACTTTCTCTTTACGCATGGTCGGCAGGAACAACCAGACCATCGCGCCGCAGACCACAAACGCCACCGCAGCCGACAGATACATCACCGTAAAGCTAAAGCCCATTGCCAGTGCGTAGGCCAGCGGTGGGCCAATCACCCACGCCAGCGACACCTGCGCTCGCATAATCGAGCTGAACATTACCGCCTCGCGGCCGGTTTTATCGGCGTGCTCGCGGGCGAGGGCGAACATTTGCGGGTTAGCCGTCGAACCAAAGCTGCTGAGGAAGACGCCGACAAAAAGCAGAATAAAGTAGTTACGGTTCCAGGCGAACAGCACGCAGGCCAGCACGCCCAGCAGGCAGCAGACCACGATCAGATTTTTACGGTCCCCACGTTTATCCGAGTAGCCCGCCAGAAATTGGCTGACCAGGATACCGATGACGGCGCTGCCGGTGAAAAAGAAGCCGACCATCGCCGGGCGAACGTGTACCTCATTACTGAGGAACAGGCTCAGCGTTGGGGTCTGCAGCGCGCCGGCAATACCGGTTAGAAAGGCAACAATCAGAAAGGATGATGAGGTGAAATCAAACGATCGCCGTGGGGCGGCGGCGGTACTGTTTTGCATGTTGTTTTATCGGTCGCTTTAGGAGAGGCGGGGAGTTTACGCCGCGACTCAGAAAATGAACAGTAACCTAAATCAAATTCGGCACGAAAAAATAAAAGACCGTTTCAAAAAGTAGCTTACGTCTTGCTGAAGCAGTTGTTGGGCCGCCATCAGCGCGTCAGCAGATGTGGCGAGAATGCTAATGAAATGTGCTGTAGATCTAATTTATGCAATCAAGTTGTCAGCAAAACTTGCAGGCTGATTAAGAAAGGCACAATATTATTGAAACGTTTCAGCGTCGTCTTCAGCACCTCACTCGCTAAGCACGACGATTTTTTCTCACCAAAGCTGAATCGATTCAATTCAGCGCGCGAGGGGAACCATGTTCCAGTTAACTGTTCAGGATATACATCCCGGCCAGCAGGCCGCGAATAAAGAAGAGGCTATTCGGCAGGTTGCTGCAGCGCTCGTCAGCGCAGGCAACGTTGCTGACGGTTACGTTGCCGGTATGCTGGCGCGTGAGCAACAAACCTCCACTTTCCTTGGCAACGGCATTGCGATTCCGCACGGCACCACCGATACCCGCGATCAGGTGCTGAAAACCGGTGTTCAGGTTTATCAATTTCCACAGGGCGTCACCTGGGGCGAAGGCCAGACGGCGTACGTCGCCATCGGTATTGCCGCCAGCTCCGATGAGCACCTCGGCCTGCTGCGTCAGCTGACGCATGTGCTGAGCGATGACGCGGTGGCTGAACAGCTGAAAACCGCCACCACCGCGGAAGAGCTGCGTGCGCTGCTGATGGGTGAAAAGCAGAGCGAAGCGCTGAAGCTTGATAACGACACGCTCTCGCTTGACGTGGTCGCCAGTGACCTGGTGACGCTGCAGGCGCTGAACGCCGCACGTCTGAAAGAAGCAGGCGCGGTAGATGCCAACTTTGTGGCGCGCGTGATTAACGAGCAGCCGCTGAACCTGGGCCAGGGTATCTGGCTGAACGACAGCGCGGAAGGCAACCTGCGCAGCGCCATTGCGGTAAGCCGCGCGGCAACGCCATTTGCCGTCGGTGACGCTTCTGCCTCGCTGCTGATCTCCGTCGCCATGGCCGATGCCCAGCCGACCGCGGTGCTGAACCGCCTGGTCAATATTCTGCTGGACAACAAAGCTGAACGTCTGCTGAAAGCCGATGCCGCTACGCTGCTGGCGCTGCTGACCAGTGATGAAGCGCTGGCTGAAGACGTGCTGAATGAAGAATTCGTAGTGCGTAACGAACACGGCCTGCACGCCCGTCCGGGCACCGTGCTGGTGAACACCATTAAACAGTTTAACAGTGACATTACCGTCACCAATCTTGACGGCAGCGGCAAGCCAGCCAACGGGCGTAGCCTGATGAAGGTTGTCGCGCTGGGTGTCAAAAAAGGTCATCGCCTGCGCTTTACCGCACAGGGTGATGATGCTCGTCAGGCGCTGGACGCTATTGGCGAAGCCATTGCTTCAGGCCTCGGGGAGGGCGCATAAATGAGCAGAAGAGTAGCCACAATTACCTTAAACCCGGCCTATGATTTGGTAGGGTTCACGCCAGAAGTTGAGCGTGGTGAAGTGAACCTGGTGCGTACCACCGGGCTGCACGCGGCGGGTAAAGGCATTAACGTGGCCAAAGTGCTGAAGGACTTAGGCATTGACGTCACCGTAGGTGGTTTCCTGGGGAAAGACAACCAAGATGGTTTTCAGCAACTGTTCAGCGAACTGGGTATTGCTAACCGTTTCCAGGTCGTCCAGGGCCGTACCCGTATTAACGTCAAGCTGACGGAAAAAGATGGTGAAGTTACTGACTTCAACTTCTCTGGTTTTGAAGTTACCCCGTCCGACTGGGAGCGTTTCGTCAATGATTCCCTGAGCTGGCTGGGTCAGTTCGACATGGTGTGCGTGAGCGGCAGTTTGCCGGCGGGCGTGAGCCCTGAAGCGTTCACCGACTGGATGACGCGTCTGCGTAGCCAGTGTCCGTGCATTATTTTCGACAGCAGCCGTGAAGCGCTGGTTGCCGGGCTGAAAGCCGCGCCGTGGTTGGTGAAGCCAAACCGTCGCGAGCTGGAAATCTGGGCTGGCCGCAAGCTGCCTGAAATGAAAGATGTGATTGAAGCGGCCCACGCGCTGCGCGAGCAGGGTATCGCTCACGTGGTGATTTCGCTGGGTGCAGAAGGCGCGCTTTGGGTTAACGCCTCCGGCGAATGGATCGCTAAGCCGCCGTCAATGGAAGTGGTAAGCACCGTAGGGGCAGGGGATTCAATGGTTGGCGGTCTGATTTACGGCCTGCTGATGCGTGAGTCTAGCGAGCATACCCTGCGTCTGGCGACCGCCGTTGCTGCGCTGGCGGTAAGCCAGAGCAACGTCGGGATCACCGACCGTACCCAGTTGGCCGCGATGATGGCGCGCGTCGACCTGAAACCTTTTAACTAACAGCGGGAGAGGCGTATGAAAACGCTGCTGATTATCGATGCCAAACTCGGACAGGCTCGCGCTTATATGGCGAAGACCCTGCTGGGTGCGGCGGCGCAGAAAGCGCGCCTGGAGTTCATTGATAACCCGAACGACGCCGATCTGGCGATCGTGCTGGGAACAGCTCTGCCAGCGGATACCGCGTTGGCAGGTAAACAGGTTTACCTTGGCGACATCAACCGTGCAGTTTCCCATCCGGAACTGTTCCTGAGTGAAGCCAAATCCCACGCCCTGCCTTACGAGGCTCCGGCGCAGGCGGAACCGACCGCAAAAGGTGCCGTAAAACGCATTGTAGCGGTCACCGCGTGCCCAACCGGCGTAGCGCACACCTTTATGGCGGCTGAAGCCATTGAAACCGAAGCTAAAAAACGCGGTCTGTGGGTGAAAGTGGAAACCCGTGGCTCCGTGGGGGCCGGTAACGCAATTACGCCAGAAGAAGTCGAGCAGGCGGATCTGGTTATCGTGGCGGCGGATATTGAAGTGGATCTGGCGAAATTCGCCGGTAAGCCAATGTACCGCACCACCACCGGCCTGGCGCTGAAGAAAACCGCGCAGGAACTGGATAAAGCCATGGTAGAGGCGAAGCCGTATCAGCCTTCTGGCCAGAGCAAATCTCCTGCGGATTCCGCGAAAAAAGAGAGCGGCGGCGGGGCGTATCGTCACCTGCTGACCGGCGTTTCTTACATGCTGCCAATGGTGGTGGCGGGTGGGCTGTGTATCGCCCTGTCGTTTGCCTTCGGTATCAAAGCGTTTGAAGTCAAAGGCACGCTGGCGGCGGCGCTGATGCAGATTGGCGGCGGTTCCGCTTTCGCGCTGATGGTGCCGGTACTGGCAGGCTTTATCGCCTTCTCCATTGCTGACCGTCCGGGCCTGACCCCAGGTCTTATCGGCGGTATGCTGGCGGTAAGCGGCGGTTCTGGCTTTATCGGCGGTATCATTGCAGGCTTCCTGGCCGGTTACGTCGCAAAACTTATCAGCACCAAGCTGAAGCTGCCGCCAAGCATGGAAGCGCTGAAGCCAATCCTGATCATCCCGCTGGTCTCCAGCCTGATTGTTGGCCTGGCGATGATCTACCTGATCGGCACCCCGGTTGCGGCGCTGCTGAACTGGCTGACCCACTGGCTGCAAACCATGGGTACCGCGAACGCCGTCCTGCTGGGTGCGATCCTCGGTGCGATGATGTGTACCGACATGGGTGGCCCGGTGAACAAAGCGGCATACGCGTTCGGCGTAGGTCTGCTGAGTACCCAAACCTACGCGCCGATGGCGGCGATTATGGCGGCCGGTATGGTTCCACCGCTGGCAATGGGTATTGCCACGCTGATTGCGCGTAAGAAGTTCGATCAGGGTCAACGTGAAGGCGGTAAAGCGGCGCTGGTTCTGGGCCTGTGCTTTATCTCCGAAGGGGCGATTCCGTTCGCGGCTCGTGACCCAATGCGCGTCCTGCCTTGCTGTATCGTTGGCGGCGCCGTTACCGGTGCTATCTCGATGGCGGTTGGCGCGAAGCTGATGGCACCACACGGTGGTCTGTTCGTCCTGCTGATCCCTGGCGCTATCACACCGGTGCTGGGTTATCTGGTGGCGATCATCGTTGGTACGCTGGTGGCTGGCCTCTCTTACGCGGTGCTGAAACGCCCGGAAGCTGTCGCTAAACAGGCATAATTTTACCTTCATTCGGAAAGGGCAGAGCGATCTCTGCCCTTTTTTTATTTTTCAAATTTGTGCCCTGTCTTTCATTTTTCTCCTCGCTTTCAGTCGTCCGAAATAAAAATCTGTGACTCTCCTCATATCTATTACTTTTCACGTTTGCAGACGAGTTTACTTTATCTAAACCAGGTTTATTATGAACATGTGTTTGATAATAAACATGTGCTCTAATATATTAATTTGCTATCAAAATCGTTAACGAACTCATTTTTATGGCAATTTATTGCCAGAGGACGTGCTATGCGTGAAAAGGAATACATTGTCACTATTGGCTCCGCCAATATGGATGTGGCTGGATATTCGCATGCCTCTTTAAATTATGCGGATTCCAATCCTGGGAAAATTAAATTTACGCCAGGCGGCGTCGGGCGCAACATCGCGCATAATTTAGCACTTCTGGGAAAAGACTCGTGGTTATTAACGGCCGTCGGCGGTGATTTTTATGGTCAATCATTATTAGCCCAGACCAGTCAGCCTGGGGTACACGTTGATAAATGCCTTATCGTTTCTGGGGAAAACACCTCGAGTTATTTATCATTATTGGATAATACCGGCGAAATGCTGGTGGCTATCAACGATATGTGTATTACCGAATATATTTCGGCTGAGTTTCTAGCGCAGCATGCGGATTTTATTTGTGGGGCAAAAGTGATTATTGCCGACTGTAATATCAGCGAAGAAGCGCTGACATGGGTGCTGGAAAATGCCGGGCCCACGCCGGTATTTGTTGACCCAGTTTCAGCCTGGAAGTGCGTCAAAATTCGCGAGCGGTTGGGCAAAATCCATACCCTGAAACCAAACCGTCTGGAAGCCGAAACTTTAAGCGGCATCACGCTCTCAGGGCGGGAGGATGTCGGCAAGGTCGCCGCATGGTTCCATGAGCACGGTCTGAATCGCCTGGTGCTTAGCATGGGAGGGGACGGCGTTTACTACAGCGATATTCACGGCGAACACGGCTGGTCACGACCGCTAAAAACCAACGTTATTAATGTTACCGGGGCCGGTGACGCGATGATGGCGGGGCTGGCTTCCTGCTGGGTTGATGACGTGCCGTTTATTGAGTCTGTCCGATTTGCGCAGGGTTGTTCATCAATGGCGCTGTCCAGTGAATATACCAATAACCCTGATCTTTCTATTGCGAACGTTACATCGTTAGTGGAGAACATAGAATGTCTGAATTAACTCTTTCCTCTGAATTATTACAAATTTCACCAGAAGTCCAGGAAGCCTTAAACAGTAAAAAACCGATTGTTGCACTGGAATCGACCATTATTTCTCACGGCATGCCTTTCCCGCAGAATGCGCAAACGGCGATTGAAGTTGAAGAGACCATTCGCAAACACGGTGCTGTACCTGCAACGATTGCGATTATTGGCGGCGTAATGAAAGTGGGCCTGAGTAAAGAGGAGATCGAATTATTAGGCCGCGAAGGACATAGCGTGACGAAAGTCAGTCGCCGTGATTTACCGTTTGTGGTTGCCGCAGGAAAAAATGGTGCGACCACCGTTGCCTCTACCATGATTATTGCCGCACTGGCCGGTATTAAAGTCTTTGCTACCGGCGGTATTGGCGGTGTTCACCGTGGTGCAGAACATTCATTCGATATTTCCGCCGATTTACAAGAGCTGGCGCATACCAACGTTACGGTTATTTGTGCCGGTGCGAAATCTATTCTCGATCTCGGCTTAACCACTGAATATCTGGAAACCTTTGGCGTGCCGCTGATTGGTTATCAAACCCAGGCGCTGCCCGCATTTTTCTGCCGCACCAGCCCGTTTGAGGTCAGCATTCGCCTCGATAGCGCGAAAGAGATTGCTCGTGCGATGGCGGTGAAATGGCAGGCCGGTCTGAACGGCGGCCTGGTGGTGGCAAACCCTATTCCAGAACAGTTTGCGATGGCGGAAGAAGCAATCAACGCAGCTATCGATAGAGCGGTGAAGGAAGCGGAAGAGCAGGGCGTTGTGGGCAAAGAGAGCACGCCGTTCCTGCTGGCCCGCGTGGCGGAGTTGACCGGTGGCGATAGCCTGAAATCCAACATTCAGCTGGTGTTTAACAATGCGGTGTTGGCTTGTGAAATTGCGAAGGAGTATCAACGCCTCGCATAAACCAACTTCACGGGCAGCGTGCGGTCGCCCGCGAATATCAAACATACCAAAGCCTGGCGTTTACGCCGGGTTTCCTGGCATGAAGGGAACATCATTATGGATATAATGAGAAGTCTTGTGGGTATGGTGGTATTACTGGCCATCGCGTTTTTGCTGTCAGTGAATAAAAAACGTATTAGCCTGCGTACCGTTGGCGCGGCGCTGGTGCTGCAAATTGCGATCGGCGGCATTATGCTCTATTTCCCGCCGGGGAAATGGCTGGTTGAGCAAGCGGCGCTGGGCGTTCACAAGGTGATGTCCTACAGCGATGCGGGTAGCGCCTTTATTTTTGGCTCGCTGGTGGGGCCGAAGATGGATGTGCTGTTTGACGGTGCGGGCTTTATCTTTGCCTTCCGCGTGCTGCCCGCCATTATCTTTGTTACCGCGCTTATCAGCCTGCTTTACTACATTGGGGTGATGGGGTTGCTGATTCGCGTCCTCGGCGGCATTTTCCAGAAAGCGTTGAATATCAGCAAAATTGAGTCCTTTGTGGCCGTGACCACCATTTTCCTCGGGCAAAATGAGATCCCGGCGATCGTAAAACCGTTTATTCATCGCTTGAACCGTAATGAGCTGTTTACCGCAATTTGTAGCGGCATGGCGTCTATCGCGGGGTCGATGATGATTGGCTATGCGGGCATGGGGGTGCCGATTGATTACCTGCTGGCGGCCTCGCTGATGGCTATTCCTGGTGGGATCCTATTTGCCCGTATGCTGAGCCCGGCAACCGAGGCATCAACCGTCACCTTCGAAAACCTGTCATTTACCGACACACCGCCAAAAAGCATCATTGAAGCTGCGGCGAGCGGGGCGATGACCGGCCTGAAAATTGCTGCTGGCGTAGCGACGGTGGTGATGGCTTTTGTCGCCATTATCGCGCTTATTAACGGCATTATCGGCGGTATTGGCGGCTGGTTTGGTTTCGGTCATGCGACGCTGGAAGGGATTTTTGGCTGGGTGCTGGCACCGCTTGCTTGGATCATGGGCGTCGACTGGAGCGACGCGACGCTCGCCGGTAGCCTGATTGGTCAGAAGCTGGCGATCAACGAATTCGTCGCCTATCTCAACTTCTCACCGTACCTGCAGACCGGCGGTACGCTTGACGTGAAGACGATTGCGATTATCTCGTTTGCCCTGTGCGGTTTTGCCAACTTTGGCTCTATCGGGGTGGTGGTCGGGGCATTTTCAGCCATTGCGCCTCAGCGAGCGCCGGAAATTGCCCAGCTCGGGATGCGTGCGCTGGCGGCGGCAACGCTCTCTAACCTGATGAGCGCCACCATCGCCGGGCTATTTATCGGATTGTCATAATTAACGCAACCGTAAAGCCCAGGCGTTATGCCTGGGCGTTTTGCAGTAAGTAGATTGCGTTGTCAGCGGAGAGGGTAGGGTTATTGATGCTGACGCTGGCGCGCGACAGCGCAGCGCAGGCCATGGCGAAATTCGCGCGGTCGCGAAACTCGCTTCCTTCCAGAAAACCGTAAATCAGCCCCGCCATAAAGCCATCATCGGCACCGAAGCTATCGACAACGGTGTGCGCAGGCGGCGTCAGAACGAACTGCTCGCCATCTTTCTCGCTGCAGAAAACCGACTCATCTTCCAGACAGACAAAAATATGCTGAACGCCCTGCTGATGCAGCGCATTGACGGCCTGAATGCGATCGGCAGCGGAAACAATAGGCTGGCCCCACAGAATCTCCAGCTCTTTCTGCGTCGGTTTCAGGGTATGAATACGTGAGAACCAGGTCTTGATTTTAGCCGCTTTAAACTCGGATACGGTATCAACGAACACCGGAATATCATCGGCAATGGTAAAGACCCACTCAATGGCTTCCGGTGTCAGGTTACAGTCAGCCAGCACTACGCCCGCGTGGCGAATCAGCTCTCGCGAACCGTTCAATAGCTGTGGCGTGAGCTGTTCAAGGATATGGGTATCGTTAATGGCCAGCACCGTCTCTTCCTGCTGATTAGCAATGGAGAGATAGGTGGCGGTGCTATGCCCGTGCAGGCGAATACAACTGGAGATATTCACCCCGGCCTGGCGGGTCTGTTCCAGCAGCGTTTCGCCGTAAAAATCACTGCCGACCGCCGAGATAAGATGCACATCGCGGCCCAGTAACGCCAGGTTGTGGGCTATGTTGCGCCCCACGCCGCCGGCTGAACAACGGATGTTACCCGGGTTAGAGGCGGCCTGCGGGTAGTGAATATCTGCAATACCGCGAATATCCATATTGATGGCACCCACCGCCACGCAGTACTCCTGCTCGGTGAGGATATAGCCTTTACCTTTGATCATTCCTTTGCGCATCAGATCCATAATATGCGCCGCCACGCGAGAGCGGCTGATCTGCAAAATATCGGCAATCTCGTTTTGCTGAATCAGCGGATTGCGGCGCAGGATCTTGAGTATCTGCTTTTCCCTATCGTTCATGATTAGGCTTCCACCGTTTCCTGCTGTTGCGCCTTCAGCCAGGCAATCTCTTCACCCCAGATATCCGGGTTGGTCGTTTCCAGCACCAGCGGGATACCGTCAAAGCGGTTGTCCTGCATGATGAAGCGGAACGCATCGTGGCCGATGTTGCCGAGGCCCAGACTCTGGTGACGGTCAACGCGGCTGGCGAACTCGCTTTTGGCGTCGTTGAGGTGCATGCCGCGCAGATACTGGAAGCCGACAATGCGTTCGAATTCAGCAAAGGTTTCCGCGCAGGCTTCGGTGGTACGCAGGTCGTAGCCCGCGGCGAACGCGTGGCAGGTATCGATGCAGACGCCGACGCGGGACTTATCTTCTACGCCGTCAATAATGGCCGCCAGGTGCTCGAACTTAAAGCCGAGGTTGCTGCCCTGACCGGCCGTGTTCTCAATCACCGCCGTGACGCCTTCGGTCTGGGCCAGCGCGATGTTGATGGATTCGGCAATGCGCGCCAGGCACTTGTCTTCGTCAATTTGCAGCAGGTGGCTGCCCGGGTGGAAGTTCAGCAACGTCAGCCCCAGCTGCTGGCAGCGTGCCAGTTCGTCGATAAAGGCTTCGCGGGATTTCTCCAGCGCCTCCTCAACCGGGTGGCCAAGGTTAATCAGGTAGCTGTCGTGAGGAAGAATTTGTGCCGGGGTGTAGTGATATTTTTCACAGGCGGCTTTGAAGTCGTCGATAACCTCGGTGGTTAACGGCGCGGCACGCCACTGGCGCTGATTTTTGGTGAACAGGGCGAATGCGGTCGCTTCGATTTCCGCAGCCCGAATTGCGGCGTTTGCCAGGCCGCCCGCGGCGCTGACGTGCGCTCCGATGTATTTCATAATTGGTTCCCTAAATAGTTCGAGTTGCAGGAAGGCGGCAAGAGAGAGACAAATTCGTCAGGAACGAATTTGACCAGCCAAAGGCTGACCTCTGGTGAGGGACATGGATGTCCCTCATTAATCCCCGGGAGCGTACTTCAGTACGTGACTGGGGTGAACGAGCGCGGCCAACGCGCCTGCAACTTGAAATATGACGGGAAAAACCCGCCATACTCAAAAGGGGAGAGTATAGCGGGTTCGGGGGGGTTAGTCGTTGTCGATTATGCCATCACGCTATGGATAGCGTAGTTAATCGCACCGCCGCCAACAATCAGCCAGATGAACAGCACCAGCGCCATCATCAACGGTTTGGCACCGGCTTTTTTCAGTGCGCTAACGTGAGTGGTCACACCCAGTGCCGCCATTGCCATGGCCAGCATAATGGTGTCCAGCGTAATCAGCATTTGCACCACGCTGTTTGGCAGCAGGTGGAACGAGTTAAAGATAGTGACCACGATAAACATGATGGCAAACCATGGGATCGTGATTTTGCTTTTCTCGGTCGCACCAGCCGGAGCCAGTTGTTTAACGCGAGCCGCCATAAACAGCAAGAACGGGGCCAGCATCATCACGCGCAGCATTTTCGCAATCACCGCCGCGTTTTCCGTTTCTGGCGTTACTGCATGACCAGCCGCCACAACCTGCGCCACTTCGTGCATGGTGGAACCGATGTAAATTCCGTAGGTTTCAGGCGTAAACCAGTGCGCCAGCAGCGGGTACATAGCTGGGTAGATGAAGATAGCCAGCGTACCGAAGATAACCACGGTCGCTACCGCAACGGTCACTTTGCTTGCCTCGGCTTTTACTACGGGTTCGGTTGCCAGTACCGCCGCCGCGCCGCAGATGCTGCTACCTGCACCAATCAGCCAGCTGGTGTGTTTATCGAGGCCAAACACTTTCTGCCCGAGCCAGCAGGCCATCATAAAGGTGCTGCAAAGCGTCAGGGCGTCGATAACAATCCCGCTCACGCCCACGTCTGCAATCTGGGAAAAGGTCAGGCGGAAGCCGTAAAGAATGATCCCCAGACGCAGTAAATGCTGCTTGGCGAACAGTACGCCGCCGTCGCAGGACTGCCAGAGTTTCGGGTAAATCGTGTTACCAATGACCATCCCGAACAGGATGGCCAGCGTCAGTGCGCTCATGCCAACGCCTGCAACGGCCGGGATATTGCCGATCCAGACTGCGGCGCCGGTAATCACGGCGGTCAGCGCAAGACCTGGGATAAAATGTTTGATACCGCGATGATGATGCGTTTCTAAGGTGACCTGTGTCATAGCCTTCTCCTTTGTCTGGCTAAAAGAGTACGCCTCGCTGGTTTAAAGATAAAATTGATTATATATTTATAATTAATCGTAATAACTGGTAAGGGCGGCCCGGACGGGCTGAAGCGCTATGCATATCACGCTGCGGCAGTTAGAAGTTTTTGCAGAGGTACTGAAAAGTGGCTCAACCACCCAGGCATCGCAGATGCTGGCACTGTCGCAGTCGGCGGTCAGCGCGGCGCTCACCGATCTGGAAGGCCAACTCGGCGTTCAGCTTTTTGACCGCGTCGGTAAACGGCTGGTGGTGAACGAGCACGGACGTCTGCTCTACCCACGCGCGCTGGCGCTGCTGGAACAGGCCGGAGAGATAGAACAGCTGTTTCGCGAAGATAACGGGGCGATTCGTGTCTATGCCAGTAGCACCATCGGCAACTATATTCTGCCGGGCATTATCGCTCGCTATCGCAAAGACTTTCCTGCGCTGCCGCTGGAACTGAGCGTGGGCAACAGTCAGGATGTAATTAACGCGGTGGCGGACTTCCGTGTCGATATCGGCCTTATCGAAGGCCCATGCCACTCGGCGGATATTATTGCCGAGCCGTGGCTCGACGATGAGCTGGTGGTGTTCTCCGCGCCGAACAGCGCCTGGCTGCTGGGGGAGGTGACGCTCGAAAAGCTGGCGATGGCGCCGTGGATCCTGCGTGAGAAGGGGTCAGGCACGCGGGAGATCGTCGATTATCTGCTGCTCTCGCATCTGCCGCAATTCCAGATGGGCATGGAGCTTGGCAACTCGGAAGCGATTAAACACGCGGTGCGCCACGACCTCGGCATTAGCTGCCTGTCGCGGCGGGTCATTGTCGAACAGCTTGACGCCGGGACGCTGGTGGAAGTGGCGATCCCGCTGCCAACGCTTAGCCGCACGCTGTGGCGCATCCATCATCGGCAAAAGCACCTCTCCAACGCCCTCAAGCGTTTTCTGCACTACTGCGATATCTAAAATCGCCATCGGATGCTTTACTTATAATAAGAGAGCGATCATGAAGCTCTCTTATAACTGCGCATTTCTACCGTGATATGCCGGAATCGTCTGTTACAATCGCGCCTCATTTTTTGGATGGATAGCATTTTCACATGGGTTCCGAAACAAAAACCACACAAGCGCCCGCGTTACGTCGCGAACTCAAGGCGCGTCACCTGACGATGATCGCCATTGGCGGCTCCATTGGTACGGGTCTGTTTGTTGCGTCCGGCGCAACCATTTCTCAGGCGGGCCCGGGCGGCGCGCTGTTTTCCTACATTCTGATTGGCCTGATGGTGTACTTCCTGATGACCAGTCTTGGCGAGCTGGCAGCCTATATGCCGGTATCCGGTTCTTTTGCCACCTATGGCCAGAACTATGTGGAAGAGGGCTTCGGCTTCGCGCTGGGCTGGAACTACTGGTACAACTGGGCGGTGACGATTGCCGTCGACCTGGTCGCCGCACAGCTGGTGATGAGCTGGTGGTTCCCGGATACCCCAGGCTGGATCTGGAGTGCGCTGTTCCTGTGCGTTATCTTCCTGCTGAACTACATCTCGGTTAAGGGCTTTGGCGAAGCGGAATACTGGTTCTCGCTCATCAAAGTTGCGACCGTTATCATCTTTATTATCGTCGGCATCATGATGATCCTCGGCATCTTCAAAGGCGCGCAGCCGGTGGGCTGGAGCAACTGGACAACCGGCGACGCGCCGTTCGCCGGTGGGTTATCAGCGATGATTGGCGTGGCGATGATCGTCGGCTTCTCCTTCCAGGGCACCGAACTTATCGGTATTGCAGCGGGCGAATCTGAAGATCCAGAGAAGAACATTCCACGCGCGGTTCGTCAGGTGTTCTGGCGTATTCTGCTGTTCTATGTGTTCGCGATCCTTATTATCAGCCTGATCATCCCTTACACCGACCCAAGCCTGCTGCGTAACGACGTAAAAGATATCTCCGTCAGCCCGTTCACGCTGGTGTTTGAACACGCGGGTCTGCTCTCTGCGGCGGCGATTATGAACGCGGTTATCCTGACGGCGGTGCTGTCGGCGGGTAACTCCGGGATGTACGCTTCTACCCGTATGCTCTACACCCTGGCCTGTGACGGCAAAGCGCCGCGCATCTTCTCGAAGCTCTCTCGTGGCGGCGTGCCGCGTAACGCGCTGTATGCAACAACGGTGATTGCCGGCCTGTGCTTCCTGACCTCTATGTTTGGCAACCAGACCGTCTACCTGTGGCTGCTGAACACCTCCGGGATGACCGGCTTTATCGCCTGGCTGGGGATTGCGATTAGCCATTATCGTTTCCGTCGCGGCTATGTGATGCAGGGTCATGATCTGAACAATCTGCCGTACCGTTCCGGGTTCTTCCCGCTGGGGCCAATCTTCGCTTTCGTACTGTGCCTGATTATTACCCTGGGCCAGAACTACGAAGCCTTCCTGGCCGATACCATCGACTGGGGCGGCGTAGCGGCAACCTATATCGGTATTCCGCTGTTCCTGGTTATCTGGTTCGGCTATAAGCTGACCCGCGGTACGCACTTCGTGAGCTATAGCGAAATGCACTTCCCGGAACGCTTTAAGAAATAATCAGCCGTTCGGTATAATGTGAAAACCTCTCTCCGGAGAGGTTTTTTTATGCCTGCCGTCTATAAAACAGACGCAAATAGTTACTTCTTGACATAACTTTAAATAAACTTAATTGATAATCATTATCATTACGTTTATTATCACGCCTAGTATAAATGGATGAAGCCACTTCCACTCCTGATGGATAAAACCTGGAGGGACTAGCCACATCTGCATAAAACAACAGGCCGCCGGTCAGCGGCATTGCAGCAGCGTTTGTGAGTAAGACCTCTTTGTTTTAATTCAGTATTCACCTCATGGAGATTGGAAATGTTCAGGTTAAACCCCTTGGTTCGGGGCGGGCTTTGTGCGTCCGTAATGTCCCTCGCGCTGCCGGTCAGCGCAGCCGATGATAAAGACGTGATGGTCGTGACGGCGGCTGCCACCGAGCAAAGCGTCAAGGATGCACCCGCCAGTATCAGCGTGATCACCCAGGAAGATTTGCAGCGAAAACCGGTGCAGAATCTGAAGGATGTGCTGAAAGAAGTTCCAGGCGTGCAGCTCACCAACGAAGGGGATAACCGTCAGGGCGTAAGTATTCGCGGCCTGGACAGCAGCTATACCCTGATTCTTATCGATGGC
The DNA here is from genome assembly GCF_046569695.1 of Kluyvera sp. 142486. Lineage (NCBI taxonomy): Bacteria > Pseudomonadati > Pseudomonadota > Gammaproteobacteria > Enterobacterales > Enterobacteriaceae > Kluyvera > Kluyvera sp. 142486. Next base: position 152,641 of record NZ_JBKHUI010000005.1, on the reverse strand, counting down.
AAGCGCGTCAACTCGCGTAACGTCGTCTTCCGCCACAACGATTTTGACCTTAACTGGATCCCGGTTGACGCTATCGAGCGTATAGAAGTGGTGCGCGGGCCGATGTCTTCGCTGTACGGCTCCGATGCGCTGGGTGGCGTGGTCAACATCATCACCAAAAAGATTGGCGCCAAATGGACCGGCACCGTCACGGCCGACACCACCATTCAGGAACACCGCGACCGTGGCGACACCTGGAACGGCCAGTTCTATACCGCCGGCCCGCTGGTGGATGGCGTACTTGGCATGAAAGCCTTCGGTAGTCTGGCAAAGCGCGAGAAAGACGATCAGCAACCCTCCAGCACCAGCGCGACCGGCGAGAGCCCACGTATTGAAGGCTTCACCAGCCGCGATGCCAACGTTGAGTTTGCATGGACGCCAAACGAGAGCAACGATATCACCGCAGGCTATGGCTTCGACCGCCAGGACCGCGACTCCGACTCGCTCGACCGTAACCGCGTTGAACGTCAGAACTACTCGTTAAGCCACAATGGCCGCTGGGAGCTGGGCAACAGCGAGCTTAAGTATTACGGCGAGAAGGTGGTGAATAAGAACCCGGGTAACGCCAGTGAAATCACCTCTGAAAGCAATACTATCGACGGCAAATATGTGCTGCCGCTGGGGGCGATTAATCAACTGGTGACCTTAGGTGGCGAATGGCGTCACGACAAGCTGAGCGACCCGGTTAACCTGACGCGCGGCACCAGCAGCGAAACCTCAGCCAGCCAGTACGCGCTGTTCCTGGAAGACGAATGGCGCATCTTCGAACCGCTGGCGCTGACCACCGGCATCCGTATGGACGATCACCAGACCTATGGCGACCACTGGAGCCCGCGTGCGTATCTGGTCTATAACGCGACCGATACCGTGACGGTGAAAGGGGGCTGGGCCACGGCGTTTAAAGCGCCTTCGCTGCTGCAGCTGAGCCCGGACTGGGCCACCAACTCCTGTCGCGGCGGCTGCCGAATTGTCGGTAGCCCGGACTTGAAGCCGGAAACCAGCGAGAGCTATGAAATTGGCCTCTACTATCAAGGGGAAGAGGGCTGGCTGGAGGGCGTGCAGGCGAACGTGACCACCTTCCAGAACGATATCGACGACATGATTAACATCAGCCGTACGCGCGATAAAAACGCTGCGCCGGGCTACCCGAACTTTGTTGGCTTCGATAACGGCGTGCCGGTGTTTGCCTACTATAACGTCAATAAAGCCCGTATTCGCGGCGTGGAGTCCGAGCTGAAGGTGCCGTTTGGTGACGACTGGAAGGTGACGCTGAATTATACCTATAACGATGGGCGAGACCTGAGCAACGGCGGTGATAAGCCGCTGCAGGAGCTGCCGTTCCACACCGGTAACGGGCGCGTGGACTGGAGCCCGATTCAGGACTGGACGTTCTACCTGGCGGGAAGCTACACCGGTAAGCAGCGTGCCACTTCGGCAACCTCGAAAACGCCGGGCGGCTATACCACCTGGGATATCGGCGGGGCATGGCAGGCGACCAAAGACGTTAAGCTGCGCGCGGGCGTGCTTAACGTAGGCGATAAAGATCTGAATCGTGATAACTACAGCTATAACGAAGACGGCCGTCGCTACTTTATGGCGGTGGATTACCGCTTCTAAGCCTGTGCGGACCCCGGCGGCGCTTACGCTTGGCCGGGCTACATACTCACCCGGGCGAGCAAAGCGACCCCGGGAATTGCAGGCCCGATAAGCGCAACGCCATCGGGCCTTTTATTACCAGTAACTCTGCCAGTTCTGCGTCGCGCGCACCATCGCTTCCATCAGGAAGTAATCCCCCCAGCTACAGCACTCGTCCACGCCAATCCCGCCTTTAAAGTAATAGACCGAATGCTTAAGCAGCCCCTGACCCGGCGTATGCTCGCGGTTAATGTAACCGTCGATCATGCTGCCAATCATCCGCAGCGCCAGGGTTTCATAGCTCTCGCGATCCGGATGGGGGACTGGCAGATGCTTAACCAGCTCCAGCAGGGCGCAGGCCACAATCGCCGCCGCCGAACTGTCGCGTTCGCTGGCAGGATCGGTCAGCGCCAGATCCCAATAGCAGATGAGATCCTCCGGCAGCCGGTTCAGGTAGTAATTTGCCAGCGTCTGGCTCAGCGCCAGCAGGCGCTCATCCCCAGTGTGCAGGTAGTTCAGCAGGAAACCGTACACGCCCCACGCCTGGCCGCGCGCCCAGCACGAATCGTCGGAGAAGCCCTGATGGGTGTTGCCAAAGCGCGGCTCGCCGGTTTCCACGTCCATATACCAGGTATGGAAGGTCGAACCGTCTTCACGCACGATATGGCGACGCGCCCGCTCAATGTGCTGCTTCGCCGCCTCGGCGTAGCGCGGGTTGCCGCTGGCGGCGCTGGCTTCATACAGCAGCGGCAGATTCATATTGCAGTCAATTATCATGCGGCCCTGCTGCTCAGGGTTATTCAGCTCGCCCCATGCCTGAATGATCCCGGCCTTCTCGTTGTAGCGCTCCATCAGCGCCTCGGCGGCGAGCAGGGCGATGTAGCCCGCTTCACGGTTGCCGGTCAGGCGTTCGCCCGCCACGCAGGAGAGGCTATAAAGGAAGCCCAGATCGTGATGGTTGGTGTGGTCGCGGTTAATAATCCGCTGGCCGAAGGAGTGGATATGCTGCTCCGCCAGCGTGCGGTAGCGCTCAAGCCCCGTCCACTCATAGGCCAGCCACAGCTGCCCGGTCCAGAAGCTGGTGGTCCATTCAACGTTATCAATAATCGGATAGACCCCGTTTTTACAGGCCGCGTCCGGGAAGCGGGTGCCGAAATAGTCGGCGTTGTCATCAATCGCCTTCAGCAGCGCGGGCATCGCCCCGCGAATTTTACGACCAATTTCTTCACGTTCGCCCGGTTTCAGGGTGTGTGAGGCGAGCGGTTCTTTTCTGATCTGTTCAGACATCATGCTGGCATATTCCCGTTTTAATTCAGCGCTTGCTGCTTGATTTCCTGTTCTACAGCGCTTTTTTTATGGCTGTAGCAGGTCGATAAGGTGAGGGCGGAGACGCCGGTGAACACCAGGGCGATAATGCCCATGATGAGATAGGTGTGCTCGAAGCCGATGGTTTGATAGGCATAACCCGCCGGTGGCGCGACGACGATAGAGCCGACGTAGATCATCGCCTGGTAGCCCAGCAGGTACATGGTGGCGTTAACGCGTTTGTCGAAATGTTCGGCAATGTATTTGAAGACCGACACCAGAATCAGGGCAATCTCAATACCGTAGAGCGGCTTGACGAGGCAGATAATCAGCGGGTCGTTAGTCATGCCGGAGATAATCAGGCGCAGGCTGATAACCAGCCCGGTGAGCAGCATGCCCTGTTTGGCACCGATGCGGTTGATAATCGCCGGTACCAGCATCATGCCGAAGAATTCAGCGGCGGACTGCGCGGTGCTCATATAGCCGAACATCGCGTTGCCTTCCTCTTTGGTGGAGAAGAAGGTGACGAAGTAGCGTGAGAACTGCTGCTCGGCGATAAACATCATCCAGGCCACGCCTGCAATATAGAGCGCAGACATCCAGAACTTGCGGTTTTTCAGCAGGTTCAGCACGTCGGTAATGACGATTTTCTCTTTCGATAAAACGTTATTCTCTTCTTTGCCGAAATGATCCACCTTGAGCGTCAGCAGCACGGCAAACATGCATAGGGCTGACACGCTGCTGATGGCGAAGTTGATTTTTGGCGAGATGTTATAGAGGAAGCCGGAGAAAGAGGAAGCGGTCGCCCAGCCGAGCGCCGCCCACATGCGAATGCGGCCAAACTCCATGTTATACAGGCGGCTGAAGCGGTCGACGTAGGACTCTTCCGCCGCCACGCCTGCGTACCAGCCGAGGCTAAAGAACAGCGCGCCGACAATCATGCCGGTGATAAAATGCGTTTGCAGCAGCGGCAGGTAGATCCAGATATAGAACGGTGCCATCAGCGCCGAGACGATGCAGACAAAATAGAGCAGATGCTTCTTCATGCCGATTTTGTCCATGATGTAGCCATACACCGGCTTAATCACCACCGCGAACACACCGTTCACCGCGAAGACGGTGCCGATATCCACGGCATCGAGCCCCGCTTTATCGCCAAGCCAGATGGCGTACAGGCCGAAGCTTGCCGCCCAGGTAAAGGTAAACAGAAAAACAAAGAGACTGAGTTTTATATACGCCGAACGTGTCGACTGAATCATCGTGGTCATTGCGGTCTCCGCCGTTATCCAGAGGTCAGGGTTATCTTATGGTGAGCGTCAGGTCGTTCACGGTTAACTGCTGTGTCGTAACATCAAAATGCAATGGCCCCGGCAGCACACGCATCTCGCCCGGGTCGGCGCTGACATAACAGGCGAGCCAGTGAGTTCCGGCGCTAAGCTGTGCGCGCAGGCAGGGAATAGTGGCCGGTGCGGCGTACAGTAAATTGCTGTTCGGCGGCGTGGTGACGGTGAACGGTTGACGGCTGTCGGTCAGGCTCACTATCCGGCTGTAGTGGTGTGTGGTTTCAAGGCTGACGCCATTTTTGGTGATGGTCTGGCGCGTTTGCTGGTGGCGATTAGCGGCAAACCCGCCTTCAACGCACTCCAGCTTTCGCGGCGTGTGTACGCGGTGCACGCGCACGTGGCCTTCCGGCAGCGCAACCAGCCAGGTGCTGACGGTCACATCAGCCCACGGACGCCACTCGCTGCGTACCCAGTCATCCGTTACCTCAGCGCTGTCGCACTCGCGGCGGCCGCGATAGTAGTCATCGCCGTTGCTGAACAGCAGCATGGAATCCACCGCCGCATGGTTCAGGCCAAAGCGCCCGCGCTCCAGGGTAAAACCAAACTGGCTGGAGTAGGCGAATTTGCAGTACTTCTGCTCGAAGTTGACGAAGTTGTTTTTGTCGAACTGACCGGACATCAGCATCCACGCGTGACGCTGTTCATCGCTGTGGACGATGATTTGCCCGGCTTCGGGAACAGGGTGAACGACATCCAGCGTCGGCAGCGGTTCGCAGGCGGCCTGCCAGAAGGCGCTCTCTTCCGGCAGCGCCAGAATCAGCATCGCTTTCAGCGCCCAGTAGGGGGAGCCGGGGCTGTTGTAGTCCTCGGCCATAATCAGGTTTGGATAGCTGTAGCCGATGGTGAACAGGCCGTCGGCGCCGATAAACGGCTTATCGAGCCAACTCTCAAGGTGGCGCAAAATCAGCCCCTTCACTATGCCCGGGGTAAAGACCTCCAGTTCGGTAAAGGCGACCGCGCTCCAGAACGCGACCTGCACAAAGCGGTAGGTCAGGCTGCGGCCAAACGGAATACCTTCGCCGTTAGCGGCAAAATAATAGGCGTAATCTTTGGCGAACTGCTGGGCGCGCTGGCGATAGCGCAGGCAGCGCTCGGGGTCGACATCCTGCATAAAGTGGCTGTAGATCAGGCCATAAAAATGGAAGGCGCTGGAGATGTAATAGTCGCGCGGTTTGCCCGCGCCGTCGCTGTACCAGCCGTTGCCGAGCAAGAAGGGCTCAATGGCATCAAGATGACGATTGATGACCGCCATGTCGTAGGGGCGTCCGACGCATTTCAGCCCCAGTTGGATAAGCACCGGGAAGAAGTGCCAGTTATTGTCCGGCACCGCAACGTCTGCACTTTGGCTGAGCCAATGGGCGAGGTTATCCTGCTCTTCGGCCGAGAGTGACGACCACAGCTTACCGTTAGGCAGCGCGAGGCCAAGGCCAAAGGCCGCCATTTCCACGCAGCGCTGGTCGTTGTCGCCGACATTGCCCCAGTAGCCAGGGTGCTGCGGGTTGCTGCCGTTACGCACCCCGGTGACGAACGCGTCGTGCCACGCTGGTACGGTACCACCGCTCACCAGCGGAAACAGGCCCCACATCAGACGAACAAAACCCTCCATTCCGGCGACGTCGTCCGGGTATTGCGCGGCGGTATCGCCCGCATGAAGTCGCGTGCCGTCCGCTGATAAACGGGGAACTGCCGCCGCTATCCAACCCTCGACTAATGCACCGTATTCTTGTTTCGTCCGCATGATGAAATCCCGTTTCAGTTTGTTGATGGCGGACGAATAATAGGAATTTGGCGCGGTCGGCAAATGTGATTGTGCTCTTACTTTTAAGCATGAAGGGTAATTAAAAATAATTTTATGGCGTAATTTGGCGTAAAAGTTTTATTCCGATGATGAAAGTTTAAGTTTATTAACATGCGGAGCTGGCGCAGTGGCACATTCACAACCAACGGAAGACACCACCTATCTCGAACAGATTCATCTCAACGATAAATCTATCTATTTCAACCGGATGCAGAATCTTCCCGCCAACTATTACCACTGGCACCAGTGCGCGGAGATCCTTTCCGTTTCACGGGGAGTGGGTATCGCGCTGATGGAACATCAGCAATATACGGTGAAGCCGGGGCGGCTGTTTATTTTCCCGCCGGGCAAGCTGCACAAGGTCTACGTCGAGCAAAGCGAGCGTAACCTCTATCACCGCACCACGCTGCACTTTAACCCGTCGTTGATTGAGCCCTGGCTGCGGGATTTTCCCCGTCAGCAGATGCTGCTACGCCATCTCTGCGGGCGCGGTGAAAAGGCGAGGGTATTTGACGTTGGCGACCTGCAGCCGGTGATTGAAACGCTGTTACAGCGCTTTGAAACCCTAACGCATGAAGAGAACTGGAGCACCAGCGACAGCGCGTTTTTGATTATGCAGCTGATTAGCTTGCTGCCGCAGCAGGAGCAGGCTGTGGGGCATAACACTTTCTCGTCGACGATTATCCGCTGGCTGGAGAATCACTATCATGAACGCTGTTCGTTAGAGGAGATTGCTGCCGTGATGGGCTGCTCGCGCGGGCATACTTCGCGGCGATTTCATGATGAAACCGGCGGGACGATTCAGGAATATTTGATGATGCGGCGCATTCGTCAGGCCTGCGAGCTGTTGCTGCACTCACAGCATTCGGTACGGGAGATTGCCGAAAGGGTCGGCTTTACCGAATACGCGTGGTTTATTACCTGTTTTCGCAAGAATATGGGGAAAACGCCGTTGCAGTATCGCAAGGCGTATCCGTACACGTTGCCAGAAATGTAAGCGATGTGATGGGTGATTGTCTGTAGGCCTGATAAGCGCAGCGCCATCAGGCAGGCATTGCCGGATGGCGACACAAGCGCCTTATCCGGCCTACTTGAAGAGGTGTTCTGCGTGGAAGCGCAGGTGATCTTCAATAAACGTGGCAATAAAGTAATAGCTATGGTCGTAACCCGGCTGAATACGCAGGGTGAGCGGCCAGTCTTTCTGCCGCGCTGCCTCGGCGAATACCGCGGGCTGGAGCTGGTCGGCGAGGAACTGGTCGTTATCGCCCTGGTCGATCAGCATCGGGATAGCATGTTCCGCCTGGCTTGCCAGCAGCAGCTCGGTGCTGTCCCATTCCTTCCAGCGAGCAATATCATCGCCCAGATAGGCACTAAAGGCTTTCTGTCCCCACGGCACCCGGCTTGGGTTGACGATCGGCGCGAAGGCCGACGCGCTGCAATATTTGCCCGGATTTTTCAGCGCTAGCATTAGCGCACCGTGGCCGCCCATGGAGTGGCCGCTAATCGCGCTGCGTGCGCTCACGTTAAACTGCGCCTGAATCAGCGCCGGGAGCTCATTGCACAGATAATCATACATCCGATAGTGCGCGGCCCATGGGGATTCGGTGGCGTTCAGGTAGAAGCCTGCGCCCTGGCCGAGATCGTAGCCAGCATCGTTGGCAACACCCTCGCCGCGCGGGCTGGTATCGGGCATCACCAGCACAATGCCCAGCTCGGCGGCAACCCGCTGTGCCCCGGCTTTGGTGGTGAAGTTCTCATCGTTACAGGTCAGGCCGGACAGCCAGTACAGCACCGGTGGCGGCGTTTTTTTCCCTTCCGGAGGCAAAAACAGACTAAAGGTCATCGTGCAATTTAGCGTGGCAGAATGGTGCTGCCAGCGCTGCTGCCAGCCGCCATAACAGCGGTGCTCTTCAAGCATTTCCATGCGGGCTCCTCGCGGTTTTGGTCAAAATATATCAGTCCATCATACAGATAATTCATCGGCGGTGAGTAACTTTCACTTCCGCATAACATCCACATGTTGCATCATAAAGATAACTTTACATTTACATCCGGGGCGTTCATGCCGGTACGTATTGCGCTAAGTGGGTTTCTGGTACTGGTAGTGGCGATGGGGATAGGGCGTTTCGCGTTTACCCCGCAGGTGCCGCTGATGATCGGCGAAGGCGAGCTGACGCTGACCAGCGCCGGGCTGGTCGCCGCGCTGAACTATCTGGGGTATCTGGTGGGGGCGTGGGACGCTATGCGCGCCCATCGCGGTGTGGAAATGCGCCTTTATGCCGGGATTGTGGGTGCCGTTGCGCTGACCTTTTTCTCGGCGCTGGCGGATAACGCCTGGCTGCACGGCGCGCTGCGTTTTGTCATTGGCTGTATGAGCGGCTGGGCGATGGTGCTGACGGCGGCATGGGTTAACGAACGGCTGGCACACTACGCCAGGCCTGGCCTCAGCGCGGCGGTATTTGCCGGGCCGGGCGCGGGTATTGCGTTAAGCGGTTTGCTCGGCGTGTTTATCCATGCGCAGTCGCTGAGCGCGGCGGCGGGCTGGCAGCTGTATGGCGTGCTGGCGCTGCTGCTGGTGGCGCTGATTGGCCGCTGGCTGCCGCGTCCGGGTGAATTGCACCGCAGCGGCGAAAAGCCCGAGCCGCTGACCTTAACCACCAATCTGAAACGGCTGGTGTGGAGCTATAGCCTGGCAGGCTTCGGCTACATTCTTCCTGCTACCTTTTTATCGCAGATGGCGAGCCATCGCTTTCCCGAGAGCCTGTTTGCGCAGTTTATCTGGCCGATTTTCGGTCTGGCGAGCGTTACGGGGATTGGCCTGAGTATCGCCATGCGTGGGGTGGGTCACGCGCATCAGCGTCTGGCCGTCGTACTGTGGCTTCAGGGGCTCGGCGTACTGCTGGCCTGGCTGCTGCCGGGGATGAGCGGGCTGGTGTGCGGCGCGCTGCTGGTCGGCGGCGGATTCTTAGCGGCGGTTCAGCTGTCGCTGCTGTATGGCCGAGAACTCGCGCCAAAACATGCGCGCTATATGGCCGGGCTGCTGACCACCGGCTACGCCGTCGGGCAACTGGTGGGGCCGATGACTTCGGCGATATCCACCTGGCTCACCCAACGGCTGGAGCCTGCGCTGGGCATTGCTGCCGTGGCTTTACTGATTGGCGGGGCGCTGGTCTGGCGTCCGCGGGTTGAAAGAGAATAACGATTGCAATAATTATGGCGATGAATACTGGATTCTGTGCGTCGCCTCACGCACAATGAGTGCAAACTTTGCACCGAAAAAGCAAAGCGCCACACCTGCAGGAGAACAAACGATGTCATCACTGAGTAAAGAAGCGGTCCTGGTTCATGAAGCGCTGGTCGCCCGTGGTCTGGAAACGCCGCTGCGCCCATCGGAGCGCGAAATGGATAATGAAACCCGTAAGCGTCTGATCACCGGGCATATGACTGAGATCATGCAGCTGCTGAATCTCGATCTGAGTGATGACAGTCTGATGGAAACGCCGCATCGCATTGCCAAAATGTATGTCGATGAGATTTTCTCCGGGCTTGATTACGCTAACTTCCCGAAAATTACCGTCATTGAAAACAAAATGAAGGTCGACGAAATGGTCACGGTGCGTGATATCACCTTAACCAGCACCTGCGAACACCATTTTGTCACCATCGACGGTAAAGCGACCGTGGCCTATATCCCGAAAGATTCGGTGATCGGCCTGTCGAAAATCAACCGTATCGTGCAGTTCTTCGCCCAGCGCCCGCAGGTGCAGGAGCGTCTGACGCAGCAAATTCTGACTGCGCTGCAAACCCTGCTCGGTACCAACAACGTGGCGGTTTCTATTGACGCGGTGCACTACTGCGTGAAAGCGCGTGGTATTCGTGATGCGACCAGCGCCACCACCACTACCTCGCTGGGCGGCCTGTTCAAGTCCAGCCAGAATACCCGCCAGGAGTTCTTGCGCGCGGTACGTCACCACAATTAATTGATCAACGGAGCAGGGTACATGGAGCGAAACGTCACGCTGGATTTTATTCGTGGCGTAGCCATACTGGGTATCCTGCTGCTGAACATCAGCGCCTTCGGCTTGCCGAAGGCCGCCTATCTAAACCCTGCCTGGTACGGTGAGATCTCCTCTCGCGATGCCTGGACGTGGGCCATTCTTGACCTGTTTGCGCAGGTGAAATTCCTCACCCTGTTTGCGCTGCTGTTTGGCGCGGGCCTTCAGCTATTGCTACCGCGCGGTTCGCGCTGGATCCAAAGTCGTTTGACGCTGCTGGCGCTGCTCGGATTTATCCACGGGTTACTGTTCTGGGACGGTGACATTCTACTGGCCTATTCGCTGGTGGGTCTGGTTTGCTGGCGGCTGGTGCGCGACGCGCGTGAAGTGAAAGCATTATTCAATACCGGCGCGATGCTGTACGTCATTGGCGTGGCCGTACTGCTGTTGCTTGGGCTGATTGCCGACAACGGGCAGAGCCGTTCATGGGTGCCGGATGCTTCAAGTCTGCTCTACGAACATTACTGGAAGCTCAACGGCGGAATGGAAGCCATCAGCAACCGCAGCGATATGCTGTCGGCTAACCTGCTGGCGCTGGGGGCGCAGTACGGCTGGCAGCTGGCGGGCATGATGTTGATGGGCGCGGCGCTGATGCGCTGCGGCTGGCTGAAAGGGCAGTTTAGCCATCGCCACTATCGTCGCTGCGCGGCGGTGTGCATTTCGCTTGGCATGCTGATTAACCTGCCGGCGATTGCCGCCCAGTGGCATCTCGACTGGGACTATCGCTGGTGCGCGTTCCTGCTGCAGGCGCCGCGTGAAATCAGCGCGCCTATCCAGACGCTGGGCTATGCGGCGCTGGCCTATGCTTACTGGCCGCAAATCAGCCGTTCCCGGCTGGCGGCGGCGGTGGTCTGCGTCGGGCGTATGGCGCTCACCAACTATCTCCTGCAAACGCTTATCTGCACCACGCTGTTTTATCACTTCGGCCTGTTTATGGAATTCGATCGCCTGACGCTGCTGGCGTTTGTTGTTCCCATCTGGCTGGTCAACCTCGCATTCTCTGTGCTGTGGCTGCGCTATTTCCGTCAGGGGCCGGTTGAATGGCTGTGGCGGCAGTTGACGGCAAAAGCGTCAGGTGTGTCATTTCGCGGCACATTTAGATAACGATCCAGATCACAACCATTAACAAAATGGATGTAACCGTTTCCAACCCTGTGACCTCACTCACGTAGTTGCCGCAAACTCGCTGCCAGAATAGCGCTCACGCTGGACATAGGGGGTGTAACGTGAACTGCAGCAATATTCAACCGGGCGGTGTGTATGGTCACCATTCGTGATGTCGCCCGCCAGGCGGGCGTCTCCGTTGCCACCGTTTCGCGGGTGCTGAACAACAGCGCGCTGGTCAGCCATGAAACGCGCGACATGGTTATGAAAGCGGTGTCAGCGCTGGGCTATCGCCCGAACGCCAACGCTCAGGCGCTGGCTACGCAGGTCAGCGATACCATTGGCTGCGTGGTGATGGATGTGTCCGACGCCTTTTTTGGCGCCCTGGTCAAAGCGGTGGATACCGTCGCCCAGCAGCATCATAAGTATGTCCTGATCGGCAATAGCTACCACGAAGCAGAAAAAGAGCGTAACGCCATTGAGGTGCTGATTCGTCAGCGCTGTAGCGCGTTAATCGTCCATTCAAAAGCCTTAAGCGATCGTGAACTGAGCGAGTTCATGGCGCAGATGCCCGGTATGGTGCTTATCAACCGCATCGTACCCGACTATGCCCACCGCTGCGTCTGCCTTGATAACGTCAGCGGTGCGCTGATGGGGACGCGGATGCTGCTCAATCATGGTCATCAACGTATAGGTTATCTCGCCTCCAGCCACCGCATTGAAGATGATGATATGCGGCGGGAAGGGTGGGCGCGTGCGCTGCTGGAGCAGGGTATTGTGGCACCCGATAGCTGGGTCGGCACCGGCTCGCCGGATATGCAGGGCGGGGAAGCGGCGATGGTTGAGTTGCTCGGGCGCAATGCCGGGCTGACGGCGGTGTTTGCCTATAACGACAATATGGCCGCCGGGGCGCTTAGTGCGCTTAAAGATAACGGCATTGCGGTGCCACAGCAGGTGTCGGTCATTGGCTTTGATGATATTCCCATCGCCCGCTATACCGACCCGCAGCTCACTACCATCCGCTACCCGATTGTTTCTATGGCAAAACAGGCCACGGAACTGGCGCTGTTAGGGGCGGCAGGAAAGCTCGACGACGAAGCAACGCACTGCTTTATGCCGACCTTAGTTCGCCGCCATTCGGTGGCGCAACGGCAATTTGTGCATCCCATCACGAACTGAATTGTTGACGTTATGTAACCGTTTTCAATCTGTGAGTAAATTCACAGATTGTTAACATCGGCATGGCTATGATGGCAGCGTTTATCAGGCTGAAACATGATGTAACGGTGATTAATCACTTTTTATAACGTATTCCAGCTGCAAAAACAGTTTAGAACGTCATCTGGATTGTTACTCAACACGGAAGAACAAATTTTTATCAGTGAATTTCGTCGAGCAGTAACATTCCGTTAACCCTGCCCGCCGATTATTTTCACCCGAACTACCCTGCATAATAAAACCGGAGATACCATGAATAAGAAGGTGTTAACCCTGTCTGCCCTGATGGCCAGCATGTTTTTCGGTGCAGCAGCTCACGCTGCCGATACGCGTATTGGTGTGACAATTTATAAATACGACGACAACTTTATGTCCGTTGTGCGTAAAGCTATCGAGAAAGATGCGAAAACCGCGCCGGACGTTCAGCTGCTGATGAACGACTCCCAGAACGACCAGTCCAAGCAGAACGACCAGATTGACGTCCTGCTGGCAAAAGGCGTGAAAGCGCTGGCGATTAACCTGGTTGACCCAGCGGCGGCGGGCACGGTAATTGAAAAAGCGCGCGGCCAGAACGTGCCGATCGTCTTCTTCAACAAAGAACCTTCTCGTAAAGCGCTGGATAGCTATGACAAAGCGTTCTACGTGGGCACCGATTCTAAAGAATCCGGTATTATCCAGGGCGACCTGATTGCTAAACACTGGGCGGCAAACCCGAACTGGGACCTGAATAAAGACGGCCAGATTCAGTTCGTGCTGCTGAAAGGCGAACCGGGTCACCCGGATGCTGAAGCGCGTACCACCTACGTTATCAAAGAGCTGAACGATAAGGGTCTGAAAACCCAACAGCTGGCGTTAGATACCGCAATGTGGGATACCGCTCAGGCTAAAGATAAGATGGACGCATGGCTGTCCGGCCCTAACGCCAACAAAATTGAAGTCGTTATCGCCAACAACGATGCGATGGCAATGGGTGCGGTGGAAGCGCTGAAAGCACACAACAAATCTTCCATCCCAGTATTCGGCGTTGATGCCCTGCCAGAAGCGCTGGCGCTGGTGAAATCCGGTGCGATGGCCGGTACCGTGCTGAACGATGCCAACAACCAGGCGAAGGCGACCTTCGATCTGGCGAAAAACCTCGCTGCCGGTAAAGGTGCTGCTGATGGTACCAACTGGAAGATTGAGAACAAAATCGTCCGCGTTCCTTACGTTGGCGTAGATAAAGACAACCTTAGCGAATTCACCGGTAAGTAATCTTTAAATATATAGGGCGCGCATTTGTGCGCCCTATAAATACTGACGCAGAAATATCGCAGCCAGGTATATATATGGACAACAATAATAGAGAGCCGTCTGGTGAATTCTTGTTGGAAATGAGCCAGATCAACAAGTCATTTCCGGGCGTAAAAGCACTCGATAATGTTAACCTGAAAGTTCGTCCGCACTCGATCCATGCATTAATGGGCGAGAACGGTGCGGGCAAATCAACGTTATTAAAATGTCTATTTGGGATCTACCAAAAAGATTCCGGCAGTATTCTCTTCCAGGGCAAAGAGATTGATTTCCATTCTGCTAAAGAAGCATTGGAGAATGGTATTTCGATGGTCCACCAGGAACTTAACCTGGTATTACAACGCTCGGTCATGGACAACATGTGGTTAGGTCGTTACCCAACCAAAGGCATGTTTGTCGACCAGGATAAAATGTATCGCGATACCAAAGCCATCTTTGATGAGCTGGATATTGATATCGACCCGCGTGCGCGCGTCGGTACGCTCTCCGTTTCGCAGATGCAGATGATTGAAATTGCTAAGGCCTTCTCCTATAACGCGAAAATTGTGATTATGGATGAGCCAACGTCATCGCTGACGGAAAAAGAGGTAAACCACCTGTTTACCATTATCCGTAAGCTGAAAGACCGTGGCTGCGGCATCGTCTATATCTCGCACAAGATGGAAGAAATCTTCCAGCTGTGTGATGAAATCACCGTTCTGCGCGACGGGCAGTGGATTGCTACCCAGCCGCTGGAAGGGCTGGATATGGACAAGATCATCGCCATGATGGTGGGCCGTTCGCTCAACCAGCGTTTCCCGGACCGCCAGAACGAGCCGGGCGAAGTTATCCTCGACGTGCAGCACCTGACGTCCCTGCGTCAGCCGTCGATTCGCGACGTGTCGTTCCAGCTGCGCAAAGGGGAGATCCTCGGCATCGCCGGGCTGGTGGGCGCTAAGCGTACCGATATCGTGGAAACGCTGTTTGGCGTGCGCGAAAAGTCGGGCGGCACCATTACCCTGCACGGTAAGAAAATCAACAACCATAGCGCCAACGAAGCGATTAATAACGGTTTTGCGCTGGTCACCGAAGAACGCCGCTCAACCGGTATTTACGCCTACCTTGATATTGGATTTAACTCGTTAATTTCGAATATCAAGAGCTATAAAAACAAAGTGGGCCTGCTGGATAACTCCCGCATGAAGAGCGACACCCAATGGGTTATCGACTCTATGCGTGTGAAAACGCCGGGGCACCACACGCAAATTGGTTCGTTATCCGGTGGTAACCAGCAGAAAGTGATTATTGGACGCTGGCTGCTAACCCAGCCTGAAATCCTGATGCTGGATGAACCGACCCGCGGTATCGACGTTGGTGCGAAATTTGAAATTTATCAATTAATCGCCGAACTGGCGAAGAAAGATAAAGGGATCATTATTATTTCTTCAGAAATGCCAGAGCTGCTGGGTATTACTGACCGCATCCTTGTCATGAGTAATGGCCTGGTTGCCGGAATTGTAGAAACGAAAACCGCAACGCAAAACGAAATTCTCCGTCTTGCGTCATTGCACCTTTAATTTCAGGGGCTCGACATGAGTGCGTTAAATAAAAAAAGCTTTCTCACTTATCTGAAAGATGGCGGTATTTACGTTGTTCTTTTGGTTCTGCTGGCTATTATTATTATCCAGGACCCGACTTTCTTAAGTTTGTTGAACCTTAGTAATATCCTGACTCAGTCTTCTGTGCGTATTATTATCGCCCTCGGCGTTGCTGGCCTGATTGTTACCCAGGGCACTGACCTGTCGGCAGGTCGCCAGGTTGGCCTCGCGGCGGTGATTGCGGCGACGCTGTTGCAGTCGATGGAGAACGCCAACAAGGTATTCCCTGAGATGGCAACCATGCCAATCTTCGTGGTAATGATTATCGTCTGCGCTATTGGCGCGGTGATTGGCCTGATTAACGGGATTATCATCGCTTACCTGAACGTGACGCCGTTTATCACCACGCTGGGCACGATGATCATCGTCTACGGTGTCAACTCCCTGTACTACGACTTCGTGGGCGCATCGCCGATTTCCGGCTTTGATAGCGGCTTCTCGACGTTCACGCAAGGGTTTATCGCGCTGGGCAGTTTCCGCCTGTCGTACATTACCTTCTACGCGCTGATTGCCGTTGGCTTTGTCTGGATCCTGTGGAATAAGACCCGCTTTGGTAAAAACATCTTCGCTATCGGTGGTAACCCGGAAGCGGCGAAGGTTTCCGGCGTGAACGTGGCGCTGAACCTGCTGGTGATTTATGCGCTGTCCGGCGTGTTCTATGCCTTCGGCGGGATGCTGGAAGCAGGGCGTATCGGCTCGGCTACCAACAACCTCGGCTTTATGTATGAACTGGATGCGATTGCCGCCTGCGTGGTCGGCGGGGTGTCATTCAGCGGCGGCGTAGGTACCGTACTGGGCGTGGTGACCGGTGTGATTATCTTCACCGTAATCAACTACGGCCTGACCTATATCGGCGTGAACCCGTACTGGCAGTACATCATCAAGGGCGGGATTATTATCTTCGCCGTGGCGCTGGACTCCCTGAAATACGCGCGTAAGAAATAATAAGAAATAATAAGAAATAAAAAGAAGCCCGGCGAAATGCCGGGCTTTTACGTTGTAGCCCGGCCAAGCGCAGCGCCGCCGGGGTTTACCACCGAACAACCCCGAAGTCGGTGCTGCGCACCTCTTCCGGGCTACTTGCTCAACTTTGAGAGGTGTTAAAGCGCTACGGCGTGCGCTTTTTCACCCGGTTTAAAGGCTATCTCCCCAAGGCTAATGCAGGCCACTGGACAGACGTGTCCGCAGAGCAGACAGCCGACGCATTTTTCGGTATCGCAGTGCGGCGTGCGGGTCTCTTCATTCCACTCCATCGCCTGATGCCCGCCGTCGTAGCAGGAGATATAGCAGCGGCCGCAGCCGACACATTTTTCCTGATTAATATGCGGATAGACGATGTAGCTGCGGTCGAGGTCTTCGGCCGGCACGATGTTGTGATTGGCCAGCCCAATCATCTCATCAAGCGAATTGAAGCCCTGATCGTTAAGGTAGTGGGAGAGGCCGCTTATCATATCTTCAACGATACGGTAGCCGTACTGCATGATGCCGGTCGTGACCTGCAGCGTCGCCGCGCCCAGCAATAAAAACTCGGCGGCGTCTTCCCAGGTTTCAATCCCGCCGATCCCGCTGATGGGGAAATCCTTCAGCTCGGGGTGCGTGCGCAGTTGCTGAATGAAGCGCAGTGCAATCGGCTTCACCGCTTTACCAGAATACCCGGAGACGCTGGATTTGCCGTTGACCACCGGCATGCCGATTTTACGGTTGAGGTCGATATTGGTAATAGATTTCACGGTGTTGATGGTCGCAATAGCGTCGGCGCCGCCGCGTTTGGCCGCCAGCGCCACTTCGCACATATCGCCGATGTTCGGCGTCATTTTTGCCAGCATTGGCAGAGAGGAGCCGCGCTTCACCGCCCGGCAGTATTTCTCTACCAGCTCCGGACTTTGCCCGACGTCGCTGCCCATCGCGTGAGAGGTCATCTGCGGGCAGGAGAAGTTGCACTCAATCATGTCGGCCCCGGCTTCCTCAACGAGCTTCGCCAGATCCTGCCACTGTTGCTCATTTTCGCCCATGATCGAGGCGATCAGCACCTTATCGGGATAATCCTGCTTCAATTGACGGATCGCCGCCAGGTTTTCCGCCAGCGGGTGCTCGGCAATCTGCTCCATGTTCTTAAAGCCGATAAACCCGGTGTCTTCTTTGGTCAGATGATCGAAGCGTGGAGAGACTTCATTGGCAATAAAGAAGCCGATGGTTTTGAACACGATACCGCCCCAGCCGCTGTCATAGGCCTTGGCACACATGTCGTAGCAGTTGCCCACCGGTGAGGACGAGAGGCAGAACGGGTTAGGGAATTTGACGCCGCAGAAGGTGACCGACAGATCTTTGGTTAACATGTTCATGCCTCCTCTAAATAGTGATGAATGGCCTGTGCGGCTTCTTTCCCGGTCTTCACGGCGTAGACCACGGTTTTATCTCCCTTGACGATATCGCCCGCGGCGAATAGCGCAGGGTCACTGGTCTGGTAGTCGTGCGTTTCCACAACGTTGCGCTGTACCTGAATGCCCGCAAAGGCATTTAGCTCAGCGTGTTGGCCTACCGCCAGGTAAATACGCTCCGCCGTCAGCGTTAACTCGCCGGGCAGGCGGACGTGCTGGAAGGTGACTTTATTGCCCGTCACGCTGACAGGCGTAAAGCCATCAATAATCGACACGCCCAGTGCCTGAGTGGTGGTGAACTCTTTATCGCTTGCCGGGAATTCGGCCAGCTCTTCGCGCGCGACGCAGGTAACGGATGGGCAGCCGAGAATTTTCAGCGTGCTGGCCACGTCCATCGCCACGTCGCCGCCGCCGATAATCAGGGCGCTTTGCGGTACGCTGATGTTGCCGCCCGAGGTACGGGCGCGCTGGAGAAAGTCGACGGCAATCTCGACCGCGCTGTCGTTGTTAAACAGCGGCAGCGTCGCGCCTTTGGACATACCAACCGTCAGCAGTACGGCGCGGTAGTCGGCTTTTAGCTCGGCGAGGGTCAGGTTTTTGCCGACTTCACAGCCGCAGCGGATCGTCACGCCCATTTCGCTGATGCGCGCAATCTCAGCATCCAGCACCTTTTGCGGCAGGCGGAATTCAGGAATACCGTGACGCAGCCAGCCGCCCGGCTGGGCCGCTTTTTCGAATAGAGTAACGTCATAGCCCAGATTGGTGAGCGTAACGCTAGCCTGTAATCCGGCAGGGCCCGCGCCAACAATCGCCACTTTGCCCTTATCCTTGCGGCCCGGTTGGTAAATCTGCATCGCCGTTTGCTGCTCAAAGTCGGTGACAAAACGCTGCAGGCGGCCGATATCAATCGGCGTATCGATTCCCGAGCGGGAACAGCCCTGTTGGCACAGCTTTTCCGTTGGACAGACGCGTGCACACACCGCCCCTAACGCATTATTTTCTCGAATGGTTTCGGCAGCGCCTTTAAAGTTGCGAAAATAGAGTGAGCGAATGAACTTGCCTGGGTCGGTCTCCGCCGGGCAGGACTGGCTGCACGGCGCATCGTGGCACAGCAGGCAGCGGGAGGCTTCTTTGATCGCCAATAGCGGCGTAAAGGCGGGAATCAGCTCATCCTGGTATTCGTGTTGCGACATAATTGCTCCCTTAATGATTAGTTTAATTAAGGCAAATAAAGTGAAACAACTACTGGCAGGCTAAGCGGATGAGGGGGAGGGGTCTGTGAAAGTATTCACAAATAACCTGATGATTGGTGTGGCTTATTGGGGATCGCAAGAATACATAAGATGCAAATAGGAATTATTAGTGAATGGGAACCCATTAGCTAATTTAATGACAAGAATGATGGCATTCAGAATGGCCTAGTTTGCTTTCTTCTTCTGCAACTCCAGCAGCTGCTCTGGCGTCACCGCCGGATAC
Organism: Kluyvera sp. 142486; assembly: GCF_046569695.1. Classification (NCBI taxonomy): domain Bacteria; kingdom Pseudomonadati; phylum Pseudomonadota; class Gammaproteobacteria; order Enterobacterales; family Enterobacteriaceae; genus Kluyvera; species Kluyvera sp. 142486. Next base: position 133,363 of record NZ_JBKHUI010000005.1, on the reverse strand, counting down.
CCTTGTGCGCCTTCCGGTACTTCCTGCTGGGCAGGAATTGGGATCAGCGGGCCTAAGAAACGCGGCTCGCGCTTGAAGAGGTAAAGATCGGCCAGCGCGCCGAAGCGGGCGCCGAACTCGCGCAGGCGAACGCTCCACATATCTTTCGGCGACGGCACGGCGTAGCACTGCGCCTGAATGCCCATATGCAGGGCGATAAACAACGCTCGCTCGCAGTGGAAACGCTGGGTGATGATGATGAAATCGTTGGTGTCGAACACTTTGCGGGTGCGCACGATGGAGTCGAGCGTGCGGAAACCGGCGTAGTCGAGCACGATGTCGGCAGGCTCGACGCCGGCTTTGATCAGATCGCGACGCATGGTCATCGGTTCGTTATAGCTTTGCAGCGCGTTATCGCCGCTCAGCAGCAGGTAGTTAACCTTGCCGCTGTTGTAGGCGTTCAGCGCGCCCTGAATGCGGTAACGATAGTACTGGTTGATCACGCCGGTGCGATAATACTTGGCGGTGCCGAGCACCACGCCAACCTGGCGGTAGGGGAGATCCTGCAGTTCATCGTAGATATAGGGGGCGGTTTTCCAGCTCATCCAACGGTCAAGACCCAGCACGGTCAACAGCAGCAGGCCGCAGAGGACTAACAGGCTGTATAACACACGCTTTAACATGAACTTGACTCAATAGTGGACGAGGGAGACATCAGGCTACTTTACCCGCCGGGCAAGAGCAAGAAACCATCGTTTAATTGCGGGGAAATTAACCGGTGCGTTGTCATTTGTAGGCCGGATAAGGCAGCGCCGCCATCCGGCATCGTGCGCCGAACTGCCTGATGGCGCTGCGCTTATCAGACCTACAGATTAGGCAAGCAGTACGCGATCGATATTGTGGCAGCCCAGCGCTTTCAGCGTGGCGGCGGTGGCATCCCACTGAATCAGCGGCGCATCGGCGCGTTCGGCCAGAATAGCGCGCTGAATATCCGGGTAGTCGTAACCGTTCAGGCTCAGCAGGTTCAGGGCACCCTGCAGCGGTGGCAGCGTTGGGTTGAACGCTGCGTTTTCCGCATAGCTGCCGCTGAAAATAGTACCGTCACGCAGTTCCAGCGCCACGCCGGAAGGCGCTTTACTGTACGGGGTGTGGCTATGGTTAGCGGCCTGAATCGCGGCCTGTGCCAGCGCATCGCCCTCGAGCGGATAACCGTGATCCTGCTCGTCCATCAGCAGGGTTTTGATATCGAGATCTTTTGGCCCGAACGCGTCCGGCAGGTAGTCCTGCAGCGTATGCGGCTGACGGCCCGGCAGGTTGATACGCAGCGCCAGCCCGCTGTTCAGTTCATTCATAAACTGACGGCAGTGGCCGCACGGCGTGTAGTTAACGGTAATGGCCTGCAGGGATTTTTCGCCGCGCAGCCAGGCATGGCTGATGGCGCTCTGCTCCGCGTGCACGGTCTGCTGCATAGTAGCGCCGAGGAATTCCATGTTGCCGCCAAAGTACCAGGTGCCGCTCACGCCGCGGGCGATAGCGCCGACGTTAAAGTGAGACAGGTCAGCACGGGCGCAGGCTGCCGCCAGCGGCAGGAGCGCAAAAGCGAGCGCGTCTTCGTCCAGCCCCGTCGCCGTTTTAAGCGAAGAGACCTGCTCGGCGCTCAGCAGAGCAGGGAAGTGCGGATCGGCTAGCAGGGGAGCGATAGCGGTCTGCAGATCTGCCGCCAGTTGCGAAAAAGCAGATTGAAAACGTGGATGCATGGCGTTGTGCCTCATAACAATGTAATGGGATCGTAGTGTACGGGGCGTAAGCGCCCCGATTAGTGATCAACATCTCATTGTTAATGCAACGTGTGTAACATCAATTAAAAATGTGTGATTTGTCTCGTTTTATCCCACTACCGACAGAATAATCGGGAACAGGAACGGCGCAATCAGCGAGGTAATGATGCCGCAGATAACCAACGCCAGCGAACTAAACGCCCCTTCCTGATAATCCATCTCAGCGCAGCGTGCAGTGCCCAGGGCGTGTGAGGCGGTCCCCATCGATAGCCCGCGCGAGGCTTTGGTGGTAATCCGCATCAGGTTCAGCAGGGTATGACCAAACACCGCACCGAGAATACCAACATAAATGACGCACACGGCGCTAATCGCCGGAATACCGCCGATGCTGCCGCTCACTGCCATCGCAATCGGCGTGGTCACCGATTTCGGCATAATAGAAGCGGCGATTTGTGGTGATGCACCCATCATCAGCGCCACCGATGTTCCGGTGATCATCGCCACCGCGCTACCGACAAAGCAGATAGTGATGATGGATTTCCAGCGCGCACGGATCTGGTGCAGCTGTTCATACAGCGGGTAGGCCAGGGCGACCACCGCAGGCTGCAGCAGGTCGTTCAGCACTTCGCTGCCTTTAAAGTAGTGATCGTACGGAATATCGGTCAGCAGCAGGAACGGAATAATCACCACCATCGACACCAGCAGCGGATTAAGCAGCGGCATTTTAAAGCGCGCGCCAAGCCAACGGGCGGCGAAAAAGACAACTAAAGTCAGCGGCAAAGACCACCAGATATAGTGCAGCATTATTTATCCGCTCCCTCACGACCAACTACTTTACGCTCACCGTGTACCAGATGAGAGCTCCAGCTCACCACCACCAGCACCACCAGCGTACTGATGGTGCAGGAGACGACCACCGGGCCAAACTGTGCGCTCAGCAGCGAGAAGTACTGCATCACGCCGACGCCAATCGGCACGAACAGCAGCGCCATATAACGGATAAGGATGTAGCAGCCGGGGTTGACCCACTTCGCGGGCAGGATTTGCAGCGCCAGCAGCACAAACATAATAAGCATGCCGATAATGCTGCCGGGAATGGTAATCGGCAGCAGCGACGAAATAAAAATACCGGCATACAGACAGGCGTAAATCAGCACGAATGCACGCAGGTATTGCCAGATTAAATTCAGCGATTTGAGCATGGGATTCACCTTTGGTGGAATGCATTCATCATACAATTAAAGCCTGAAATGTGCTACCGATCACATCATGAAATCTGAGCATACCTGATATAGATAAGACGAACATCGGGCATCTGTCCTGAGTTATCCCTCTATTTGTACCGGATGCGACAAATAATAGAGAAACCGACTTAGCGCCAGGGTTGGAATGCTCGATTTGCGCCAGAAAACGCCGACGCTGCCTTTTTGCTCGACGCGCGGCAGCGCCAGAATGGCGAGCTGGCCCTGGCTCTGGTATCGCTCCGCCAGCCGCAGCGACAGAATCGAGATCATATCGCTGCTTTGCAGCAGGTTAACGCTGACGTTCATCGAGGCCGACTCAATGGTGTTTTCCGGCAGCATGACGCCGTTTTCTACCAGCGCGTTGTCGATGCTTTGACGAATGGGCGTGCCGTTAGGCCAGACTATCCAGCGCCACGATGACAGATCCTCCCACGACAGGCGGTTGCGATGGGCGAGGGGGTGGTCGGTTCGCGCCACGAAGCAGACCGGCTCGGTGTAGAGCACCTCATAGTTCAGCGGCAACTCCAGCGCCCGGCCGCCGATGCGGCCCACCACCACGTCCACCACGCCGGACTGCAAATCCTGCAACAGTGGCGTCATCACCTTCTCTTCTATATTCAGGTGCAGCGTTGGCATTTCAGCCAGCAGCGGGAAAATGGCCTGAGAGACGCAGTCGGTCGCCACCGGCGAGCAGCCAATTTTTAGGCTGCCCACGAGGCCGCCCTGCTTAAAACGCTCCATCTCAAACTGCGAGCGTTCAATGTCGTTAATCAGCCGCTGGGCGTGCTGAAGCAGTAGCTTGCCGCCTTCGGACACGCGGAGCCCTTTGCTATGGCGCTCAAAAAGCGTAATCCCCACCTCCTCTTCAAACTGGGTTAACCATTTCGACAGCGCGGGCTGGGTGATGTGCATCATCTTTGCGACCTGAGTCAGGTTTCCCTGCTCGCCAAGTGCCACCAGCATTTTCAGATGGTGGAGCTTTAGCTTCTGCGTCCAATCGGCCATTAGATATAACCTCCAGGTTATGGATAGGCATGAAATGCCATTGTACAACTCATTTCACATATCACAAGATAGCAACATAAAAGCAAAAAAATAAACATCTTACCCTAAGCCGTTCTGGCGAAAGCGTGAACGGATACGTGGATAACCTGCATATACCGAGGCCCTCCCTATGACGCAACGACGTGAACTACAGGCACTCATCGATGTCGCTCCGATCGGCAAGATGCAGTGGCGCGTCATCATCTGCTGTTTCCTGGTGGTGATGATGGACGGTTTTGATACCGCGGCGATTGGCTTTATCGCCCCGGCCATTCGTGACCACTGGCAGTTAACCGCAGGCGATTTGGCGCCGTTGTTTGGCGCAGGTCTGCTGGGTTTAACCGCAGGCGCCCTGCTGTGCGGCCCGCTCTCTGACCGACTCGGGCGCAAACGCGTTATTGAGTGGTGCGTGGCGCTGTTCGGCCTTTTCAGCCTGCTCTCGGCGTTCTCGCCAAATCTGGAAGCGTTGATCATCCTGCGCTTCTTAACCGGCCTCGGCCTTGGCGGCGCGATGCCCAATACCATCACCATGACCTCCGAATACCTGCCGGCCCGCCGTCGCGGCGCGCTGGTTACTTTGATGTTCTGCGGCTTTACCCTCGGCTCGGCGCTGGGCGGGATCGTCAGCGCGCAACTGGTGCCGGTGATTGGCTGGCACGGCATTCTGGTGCTGGGCGGCGTACTGCCTATCGTGCTGTTCTTCGCGTTGCTGGCCGTTTTGCCGGAATCCCCACGCTGGCTGGTGCGTCGTCAGCGTCCGCAGGCGGAAATTCGCCGCACCGTTAGCGCCATGACCGGCGAGCGCTATGACGACGCCGAGTTCTGGCTCGATGAACCGGCGGCGACCAAAAAAGGCAGCATCAGCCAGCTGTTCAGCGGGCGTCAGCTCACCATTACCCTGATGCTATGGGTGGTGTTCTTTATGAGCCTGCTGATCATCTATTTACTCTCTAGCTGGATGCCGACGCTATTGAACCATCGCGGTATCGATCTCCAGCACGCTTCGTGGGTGACGGCAGCATTCCAGGTGGGCGGTACGTTAGGCGCGCTGATGCTCGGCGTGTTAATGGATAAATTCAACCCGTTCTGGGTGCTGGCGGTGAGCTATGCGCTGGGCGCGGCGTGCATTGTGATGATTGGCCTGAGTGAAAACGGCCTGTGGATGATGGCGCTGGCGATTTTCGGCACCGGCATCGGCATCAGCGGCTCGCAGGTTGGGCTGAACGCCCTGACCGCCACGCTTTACCCGACCCAGAGCCGCGCCACCGGCGTGAGCTGGTCAAACGCTATCGGCCGCTGTGGCGCGATTGTCGGCTCCGTTTCCGGCGGCGTGATGATGGCGATGAACTTCTCATTCGACACCCTGTTCTTTGTGATTGCCGTACCGGCCGCCATTAGCGCTGTAGTGCTAACGCTCCTGACGCTGGTGGTACGCCAATCTTCCCGAGTACCCGAATCGCCGCCTGTGATGGGCGCGGTGAAAAGTTAAGGAGAATAATAATGACCTCGGACGTAAAACACGATCGCCAACAGTTCTACCAGCATATTTCCGGGCAAAACCTGACGCCGTTGTGGGAATCGTTGCATCACCTGGTGCCAAAAACGCCGAACGCCAACTGCGCCCCGGCCTACTGGAACTACCAGGAAATTCGCCCGCTGCTGCTGGAAAGCGGCACGCTGATTGGCGCGAAAGAGGCGGTACGCCGCGTGCTGGTGCTGGAAAACCCCGGCCTGCGCGGCCACTCATCGATTACTTCGTCGCTGTACGCGGGCCTGCAGCTGATCATGCCGGGCGAGGTGGCACCAAGCCATCGCCATAACCAGTCGGCGCTGCGCTTTGTGGTGGAAGGCCACGGTGCGTTTACCGCCGTTGACGGCGAACGTACCCAGATGAGCCCCGGTGACTTTATCCTCACCCCGCAGTGGCGCTGGCACGACCACGGTAACCCGGGCGACGAACCGGTTATCTGGCTTGATGGCCTCGACCTGCCGCTGGTGAACTACCTCGGCTGCGGCTTCGCCGAAGATTACCCGCAAGAGCAGCAGCCGGTCACCCGTAAAGAGGGCGACTACCTGCCGCGCTACGCCGCCAACATGCTGCCACTGCGCCATCAGGTGGGTAACTCATCGCCGATTTTCAACTACCGCTATGACCGCAGCCGTGAAGCGCTGCATGACCTGATGCGCATGGGCGATGCCGACGAGTGGGATGGCTACAAGATGCGCTACGTCAACCCGGTGACCGGCGGTTACCCAATGCCGTCAATGGGGGCGTTCCTGCAGCTGTTGCCGAAAGGCTTCCAGACGCGTCAGGCGAGCACCACCGACAGCACCATCTACCACGTGGTGGAAGGCAGCGGTGAGGTGACCATCGGCGAGCAGACCTTCAGCTTTAAAGCGAAAGATATTTTTGTCGTGCCGACCTGGCACAGCGTGTCCTTTAACACGCCAGAAGAGACCGTGCTATTCAGTTTCTCGGATAGACCCGTCCAGGAAACCCTGGGCCTGTTCCGCGAAGCGCGCTATTAATCAGGAGAAGAAAGATGAGCAAATACGTATTCGAACCCCAGGCACCGGTTGCCGTACCGGTTGTTGGCAGCGATGAGAAATTCCCGGTACGCCGCGTGTACTGCGTGGGCCGTAACTATGCCGCCCACGCCCGTGAGATGGGTTTTGACCCGGATCGCGAGCCGCCATTCTTCTTCTGCAAACCGGCGGATGCCGTGGTTCCCGTTGCCGCAGGCGAAACCCTGAACCTCGCTTACCCGGCCCAGACTGACAACTATCACTATGAAATTGAGCTGGTGGTCGCCATTGGTAAAAAAGGCAGCGATATCCCGCTGGAGAAAGCCGAAGAGTATATCTGGGGCTACGCCACCGGGCTGGACATGACTCGCCGCGACCGCCAGATGGAGATGCGCCAGATGGGCCGCCCGTGGGAAATCGGCAAAGCCTTTGACCTTTCCGCGCCGATTGCGCCGCTGCACAAAAAGGCCGACGAACCGTCCCTTGATAACGCGCCAATCTGGCTGCAGGTTGACGGCAAAGACCGCCAGCGCAGCGATATTCAGCACCTGATCTGGGATGTGAAAGAGACCATCAGCTACCTGTCTGGCTTCTTCGAACTGCAGCCGGGCGACCTCATCTTCACCGGCACGCCAGAAGGCGTTGGCGCGGTGGTGAAGGGCGAAACTATCACCGGTAATGTGGAAGGGTTAACGCCCATCGCGGTCAACATTGTTTGAGGTGAATGATGAAGCTGTACAGTTTTTTTAATAGTTCGGCCTCTTACCGCGTACGTATTGCGATGGCGCTGAAGGGCATTGACCACCAGACCGTCGGGGTCAACATCCGCATCGGCCAGCAGAACGCGCTGGAGTACCGACGCCTGAACCCGGTGGGGCTGGTCCCTGCGCTTATCACCGACGAGGGTGAATCGCTGGGACAGTCGCTGGCGATTATTGACTGGCTGGACAGACATTTCCCGCAGACGCCGCTGCTACCGGCGAATGATCCCCAGCGCATGCGCGTGCTGGAGGTGGTGTACGCCATCTGTTGCGACATCCACCCCATCAACAACATGCGCGTATTGCGCTACCTCAGCGATGAGCTGAAGGTGAGTGAAGAAGCGAAAAAACGCTGGTATGCACACTGGATCCAGCAGGGGCTGAGCGCGGTAGAACAACTGCTGCGCCGCGGCCAATCAGGGGCGTTTTGCTTCGGTGAGACGCCGACGCTTGCTGACTGCTGCCTGGTGCCGCAGTGGGCCAACGCCGAGCGGATGGGCTGCGATCTGAGCGGTTTCCCGCGCTGCAAAGCGGTGGTTGACGCCTGCATGGCGCTGCCGGCGTTTATCGCCGCGGCCCCTGAAAACCAGCAGGACAAGATTCCGGCGTAGTCAGAACAGGAGAAGAATCATGGCTAAAGTAACGCGTGCAATTATTGTCGGCGGCGGTATTGGTGGCGCGGCCACCGCGCTGTCGCTGGCGCGTCAGGGCATCCAGGTGATGCTGCTGGAACAGGCGCACGAAATTGGCGAGATTGGCGCCGGGATCCAGCTCGGGCCGAACGCGTTTTCCGCGCTCGACAGCCTCGGCGTGGGCGAGGTCGCCCGTCAGCGTGCGGTCTTTACCGACCACATCACCATGATGGATGCGGTCAACGGCGAAGAGGTGATTCACATCGAAACGGGGCAAGCGTTCCGTGACCACTTCGGCGGCCCGTATGCGGTTATCCACCGCGTCGATATTCATGCCACCGTCTGGGAAGCGGCGTTGCAGCACCCGGGCGTAAAGTACCGTACCTCTACCCACGTGGTGGATATTCGTCAGACCGCCGACGATGTCACCGTGTTTGACGATAAAGGCAACAGTTGGACGGCAGATATTCTGATTGGCTGCGACGGCGTGAAATCGGTGGTGCGCCAGAGCCTGCTCGGCGATACGCCGCGCGTGACCGGCCACGTGGTCTATCGCGCGGTGGTGGAACGCGACGATATGCCGGAAGACCTGCGCATCAACGCGCCGGTGTTGTGGGCTGGCCCGCACTGTCACCTGGTGCACTATCCGCTGCGTGGTGGTAAGCAGTACAACCTGGTGGTGACCTTCCACAGCCGGGAAACCGAGCAGTGGGGCGTGCGCGATGGCAGTAAAGAAGAGGTCATGTCGTACTTCAAGGGCATTCACCCGCGTCCTCGCCAGATGCTGGACAAACCGACCTCCTGGCGTCGCTGGTCCACCGCCGACCGCGAGCCGGTAGAAAAATGGGGCAACGATCGCATCACGCTGGTGGGCGACTCCGCGCACCCGGTCGCGCAGTATATGGCGCAGGGCGCCTGCATGGCGCTGGAAGATGCGGTAACGCTCGGCAAAGCGCTGACCCAGTGCGACGGCGACGCCGCCAGCGCGTTTGCGCTGTACGAATCGGTGCGTATTCCGCGCACTGCGCGTATTGTCTGGTCTACACGCGAAATGGGCCGTCTGTATCATGCGGCGGGGGTAGAACGTCAGGTGCGTAACCTGCTGTGGAAAGGCAAAACCCAGGAAGAGTTCTATCGCGGCATCGAGTGGCTGTACGGCTGGAAAGAAGATAACTGCCTGCAACCGCGATAATAGCGTTTGGCACCATGTGCACCCTCTCCCCAAAGGGGAGAGGGGACCGAATAGAGCAGAGTTTGTAGCCCGGCCAAGCGAAGCGCCGCCGGGAATCCCCCAAACTAACCCACCAGCGCCTTATCTTTGGCTAACATAAACGGCCGCAAATACCCCACAGCGTTCGACAACGGCAACACGTCATCGCTCAACGCAATATTCAACGTCTCACGAATATACGCCCGCCGCGCCTCGATGCGCGCCCACAGCGCTGGATACTCCTGCGCTATCTGCTGACGTAACGCCGCATCTGCCAGCGCAATGCTCTCTTCCGCGCTGGTTCCCGTATACCCCGGCACCGACGGAATAATATCAATCTGTATCACCATGCCGCTTTTCAGCGTTTCGATGGAGCCTGAATAAACCGGCGATGACATCCACTCTTCATCCGCGCTCAGATGCCCTGGGTTAAGGTGCCAGCCATACTGCGCTTTTGGCAGCACGCTTTCGACTAAATCATAAAGCTCACCGCCCGGCATCCCGACCTTAATATATTCAAGCCACGTCGCCACCGCGCCAAAATAGGGTTTCACCACGCGGTCCAGATAATCACGCTGGTTCTCCGGCAACTCGCTCTCCTCGGCAATCACAAACCCGGTGCGGCTGGAGAGCCCGCCTTTAAACCCGGTGGTCATCGACAGCGGCTGGCCACGTTCGACCTTTTTCCACGAAGGGTAGAGGTTGGCTTTTTCAAAACGCTGCCCGCTTGCTGCGATGGTGACCACCGACGGCGCTTGCCCCTCGGCGGCGAGCAGCGCGCCCAGCTCCACTTCACGAACGCCAGGTTCGACGGCATCCAGCGCCGCCAGCATGCAGCGTGAGGCGAGGTTGGCACCGTATTCGTAATGGGCAATTTCGTTGGCGTTATTGACCGTCCTCGCTCCTTTATCACCGCGAATAAACAGGTGCGCGGCGTTAACCAGATCGGCATGAGTGCTTTGTTTTATCGCCTCGACGATAAACCACGGCAGGTCAAACAGCTTCGCGTTATCGCTTCCGGCGGTGGTGAACATCTTCCAGCCCACTAGCCCGACCTTGGACATCGCGCTCAGCCCGGTTTCGCTGAACAGCTGCGCCAGCGGCTTTTCGTTGTCCATCGGCTGGTTGGGAAGTGAAAACAGCGGGCAGTGCTTGAGCGTCACCGGAATGCGCGAGTGGGCCGCCATCTTCAGATTTTCGTTGCCGAGAATGGCGGTGGCGTGCCCGGACTTATGCAGCACCAGCAGCCCCTCTTCAAAGCGCGGAATAAACCCGGTGAGGTACTCAAAATTACCGCCGTGCTCTTTATCGGCGTAGATCACCAGCGCATCGAAGCGTTCTTCCTGCATCCGTTCGAGCAGCTTATTTTTACGCTCAAGCAGGGTGGCATCGGTCAGCGTGACCGGCGGCACATCGCTGAATCCGAGCGGCGGCTGGACGGCCTTAAGCTTAATATCCCTTGAATTCATCATTCACCTCCTAATGTGTTGACTGGCAGTGGAAAGCGGCATACTAAGACGTTACCATAGCGCCTCTTTTTTTTCCGGATAACGATATGCGTGTTTTACTGGCACCGATGGAAGGCGTGCTCGACTCACTCGTGCGCGAGCTGCTGACCGAAGTGAATGATTACGATCTGTGCATCACCGAATTTCTGCGCGTGGTGGATCAGCTATTGCCGGAAAAATCGTTCTACAAATTGTGTCCGGAATTGCATAACCAAAGCCGCACCCCTTCCGGCACCCGCGTGCGTATTCAGCTATTAGGGCAATATCCCGAGTGGCTGGCAGAGAACGCCGCTCGCGCGGTAGAGTTAGGCTCCTGGGGGGTAGACCTTAACTGCGGCTGCCCGTCGAAAACGGTAAACGGCAGCGGCGGTGGGGCAACGCTGCTGAAAGACCCTGAGCTTATCTATCAGGGCGCAAAAGCGATGCGTGAAGCGGTGCCGGCGCATCTGCCGGTCACGGTAAAGGTACGTCTGGGCTGGGACAGCGGCGCGCGGCAGTTTGAAATTGCGGATGCGGTGCAGCAGGCGGGGGCGACCGAGCTTGCCGTTCACGGGCGCACCAAAGAGGATGGCTACAAGGCCGAGCGCATCAACTGGCAGGCCATTGCTGAGATTCGCCAGCGCCTTTCCATTCCGGTTATCGCCAACGGCGAAATCTGGGACTACGACAGCGCGCAGGCCTGTATGGCCGTCACCGGCTGCGACGCGGTGATGATTGGCCGCGGTGCGCTGAATGTGCCGAACCTGAGCCGGGTTATCAAATATAATGAACCGCGTCTGCCGTGGCCGCAGGTAGTGATGTTGCTGAAAAAATATGTTCTCCTGGAAAAACAGGGGGATACCGGGCTGTATCATGTGGCGCGTATTAAACAGTGGCTTGGCTATCTGCGTAAAGAGTATGACGAGGCGAGCGAACTGTTTAGCGCCGTGCGCGCGCTGCAGGAGTCGAAGCTGATTGCGCGGGCGATTACCGACTGGCAGGCATAAAGTATCCGATCTGCATCACAATTTTTCGTCTGATCCATTGAGCAGACGGCAGTGAAAATGAAATACTTCAGCTCGATTGTTACTGCTTCGGCAGGCAAAACCTGATTTTCTGGCTCCTGTCAGATGTCAGGTTTTTTTGTTTCTGGGGTTCATAAATGCAAATCGCCAAAGTACTTAATAATAATGTGGTGGTGGTTCTGGATGAACACCGGCGTGAGCAGGTTGTGATGGGGCGAGGGCTAGCCTTTCAGAAACGCGTCGGTGACTCATTGGATGAGACGAAAATCGAGAAAATTTTTGCCCTGCAAAGCGACGAGCTGGTAGGGCGTTTAGGTGAATTACTCAGTCAGATCCCGCTTGAGGTGATGACCACCTGCGACCGGATTATCGAACGGGCGCGCGAGCGGCTCGGCAGGCTGCAGGAGAGCGTTTACATCACCCTGACCGACCACTGCCATTTCGCCATTGAGCGACAGAAAAAAGGGGTAGCGCTGCGCAATGTGCTGTTGTGGGACATAAAGCGGCTCTATCCGAAAGAGTTTGCGCTGGGGCAAGAGGCGCGAGCGCTGATTGAAAAGCGGCTCGGCGTGGCGCTGGCGGAAGATGAAGCCGGGTTTATTGCCCTGCATCTGGTCACGGCACAGCTCAACAGCGAAATGCCGGAAGTGATGCACGTCACCCGGGTGATGCAGGAAATTTTGCAGCTGGTGAAATATCAGCTGCGTCTGGAGTACAACGAAGAGTCGTTAAGCTATCAGCGCTTCGTTACCCACCTGAAATTTTTTGCCCAGCGGATGCTGACGCGAACGGTGGTGGAAGATGATGACGCCGAGCTGCATAGCGCGGTGAAGGACAACTACGCGAAAGCGTGGAAGTGTGCGGAAACCGTCGGTTTGCATCTGCAAAACAGCTATCAGCGGTCGTTGACGACGGAAGAGATTATGTTTCTCGCCATTCATATTGAACGGGTGAGAAAAGAGGGGCGTTAATCCCCGACAACAATGGGATTGTTACTGCATAACGCAGGCAAAACCCGAGCGCGGTGCCATCTGGCGTCGTTCTCGGGTTTTTTTGTTTTTATACTCGGTCAAGGAATTTGGTATGAAATATCATGAACTTGCGCAGGATATTCTCCGCCATGTCGGCGGTAAAGAGAATATGGTGAGTCTGGTTCACTGCGCTACCCGGCTGCGTTTTAAGCTCAAAGACAGCAGCAAAGCCGACGCCGAGGCGCTGAAGGCGAACCCCGGCGTGATTATGGTGGTTGAAAGCGGCGGTCAGTTTCAGGTGGTGATTGGCAACCACGTCCACGATGTCTGGCTGGCGGTGCGCGAGGCGGCAGGTATTACCGACGATAGTGAACCGGTAGCGGTCAAAGGCGAAAAAACCTCGGTGCTGGGCCAGGTTATCGACGTGGTTTCCGGTATTTTCGCGCCGTTTATCGGCGTGATGGCGGCCACCGGTCTGCTGAAAGGGCTGCTGGCGCTGGCTGTAGCGTGCAGTTGGTTGAATACCGAGCAGGCGACCTACAAAATCTGGTTTGCGGCAAGCGATGCGCTGTTCTTCTTTTTCCCGCTGTTCCTCGGCTACACCGCCGGGAAAAAGTTTGGCGGCAACCCGTTTATTACGATGGTGATCGGCGGGGCGCTGACCCACCCGCTGATGATTCAGGCCTTTGAGGCCGGGCAGTTACCGGGGGCCACGGCGGAGTATTTCCTGGGTATTCCCGTCACCTTTATCAACTACAGCTCCTCGGTTATCCCGATTATCCTCGCCTCCTGGGTATGTTGCTGGATCGAGCGGCGCAGCAACGCGCTGCTGCCGTCGGCGATGAAGAACTTTTTTACCCCGGCTATCTGCCTTGCCATTGTGGTGCCGCTGACGTTTCTGGTTATCGGGCCGGTCGCTACCTGGCTTAGCGTGATGCTGGCAAACGGCTACCAGGCGGTTTACGTCGTTGCGCCGTGGCTGGCGGGAGCCGCGCTGGGCGGGCTGTGGCAGGTCTGCGTTATCTTTGGCCTGCACTGGGGGCTGGTGCCGCTGATGATCAACAACCTGAACGTGCTGGGTCACGACTCGATGCTGCCGATTATTCTGCCGGCGGTGCTGGCGCAGGTGGGGGCGGTGCTGGGTATTTTCCTCGCTACCCGTGATGTACGCCAGAAAGTGCTGGCGGGCTCTGCGTTTTCTGCCGGGCTTTTTGGTATCACCGAACCGGCGATTTATGGCCTGACGCTGCCGCTGCGCCGTCCGTTTATCTTTGGCTGCGTTGCGGGTGCCATCGGCGGTGCGATTACCGCTTTCAGCAATAGCGCGACGTACTCTTTTGGCCTGCCGAATATCTTCTTCCCGGCGCAGATGATCCCGGCAAGCGGCATTGACGCCAGCGTATGGGGCGGGCTTATTGGTACGGCGGTGGCCTTTATCCTCTCCGGCTCGCTGACCTATTTCTTCGGGATGCCGCGCCAGGCCGCAGAGCCCGTCTCGGTGGTAAAAGCTTCGGAAAACGACGTGCTGGCTCCGATGACCGGCAGCGTGCTGGCGCTGGAAAATGTACCGGATACCACCTTCGCCAGCGGCCTGCTGGGCAAAGGCGTGGCGATCATCCCGAGTGAAGGCAAAGTGATTGCGCCCTTTAACGGTGAGGTGGCCTCGATTTTTCAAACCAAACACGCCATTGGGCTTGAGAGCGAGAGCGGCATTGAACTGCTGATTCACGTGGGTATTGATACCGTCAAGCTGGACGGCGTGCCGTTTACCGCCCACGTGAAAGAGGGCGACAAGGTGCAGGCGGGCGATCTGCTGCTTACCTTCGACCGCCAGGCCATTCTGGACGCCGGTTACGACCTGGCGACGCCGATTATTATCAGCAACAGCGATGACTACCCGGATCTGGAGATCGTTGCCGCCAGCGCGGTAAGCGCCGGTCAGCCGCTGCTGTCTATCACGCATTAATCACAGGAGAGAGAGATGAAAACATTCCCGCAGGCATTTTATTGGGGCGGCGCGACCGCAGCAAACCAGGTTGAAGGGGCTTATCTTGAGGATGGCAAAGGATTATCCACCTCGGATGTGCAGCCGCAGGGCGTTTTTGGCGAGGTGGTGGAACGCGCCCAGGGCGACACCGGCTTAAAGGATATTGCCATCGATTTCTATCACCGCTACCCGGAAGATATCGCGCTGTTCGCCGAGATGGGCTTTAACTGCCTGCGCGTGTCGATTGCCTGGACGCGTATCTTCCCGAACGGCGACGATGCCGAGCCAAATGAGGCCGGTCTGGCCTTTTACGACAAGCTGTTTGACGAGATGGCCAAACATCACATCACGCCGCTGGTCACGCTCTCTCACTATGAAATGCCGTGGGCGCTGGTGAAAAACTACGGCGGCTGGGGTAACCGTAAGGTGATTGGCTTCTTCGAACGCTATGCCCGCACGGTGTTTGAGCGCTACAAAGGCAAGGTCAAACTGTGGCTGACCTTTAACGAAATCAACATGTCGCTGCACGCACCGATGACCGGCGTGGGCCTGCCGAGCGATAGCAGCAAAGCGGAGGTTTATCAGGCCATTCACCATCAGCTGGTGGCGAGTGCGCTGGCGGTAAAAGCCTGCCATGAGATTGTGCCAGAAGGGAAAATCGGCAACATGCTGCTGGGCGGCCTGATGTACCCGCTAAGCTGCAAGCCGGATGATGTGTTCAAAACCTTGCAGGAGAACCGCGGCTGGCAGTTCTTCGGTGACGTGCAGGCGCGCGGGGCGTATCCGGGCTATATGCTGCGCTACTTCCGCGATAACGGTTTTGCGCTGGAAATTACCGATGCCGACCGTGAAGCGCTGAAATCGACCGTCGATTTTATCTCGTTTAGCTACTACATGACCGGCTGCGTGACCGCCGACGAAGCGCTGAACCAGAAAGCGCGCGGCAACATTCTTAATATGGTGCCGAACCCGCATCTGGAAAGTTCAGAGTGGGGCTGGCAGATTGACCCGCTGGGGCTGCGCACCCTGCTGAATGTGTTGTGGGATCGTTACCAGAAGCCGCTGTTTATCGTGGAAAACGGCCTCGGCGCGAAGGATAAGGTGGAAGCCGACGGCAGTATCAACGATGACTACCGCATCAGCTATCTGAATGACCATCTGGTACAGGCGCGGGAAGCGATTGAGGACGGCGTTGAGCTGATGGGCTTTACCAGTTGGGGGCCGATTGACCTGGTCAGCGCCTCAAAGGCGGAGCTCTCCAAGCGCTACGGATTTATCTACGTGGATCGCCATGACGATGGCACCGGTACGCTGGCGCGCAGCAAGAAGAAGAGTTTCGACTGGTATAAAGAGGTGATTGCGACCAACGGCGCGAGCCTGAAAGCGTAAGCATCGGTGAATTGCCGGATGACGCTTTGCTTATCCGGCCTACAAATATCACCGCTCACTTGTAGGCCGGATAAGGCGCAGCCGCCATCCGGCAATCCCTTAACTCACACCGGCTTACGCGCGCGCAGAATAAAAATCATCGGCCGTTCTTTCTCTTCATCCAGCGCCGGGTTGGCGGCAATCTGATCTGCGGTTGGCCCCCACTCATTCAGGCATTCAATCACAAAACCGGCGGCGACCAGCGCGTTAATCCAACTGCCAAGCGTCCGGTGCTGCTTCTTGACCCCGTCGGCAAACCAATTGCTGATACGCTCGCCTTCCTGCTGATAATGGCTGACCGGCCAGCTTTTCTGGCCCTGTTCATCCTCCTGCCAGCCCTGCTTGAGTGGGGCGGTATAGATAGGATGCTCGGCGGAAAACAGCAGCGTGCCGCCCGGCGTCAGAGCCTGATAAATGCAGGTGAGCAGCGGGGCGATATCGGGCAAATAGTGCAGCGCCAGTGAGCTGTAAACCACGCCGCAACTATTGGCGTCAAGCGTGAGGGTCTGCAAATCTTCGCAGCGGTATTCAATCCCCGCATCGTTGGTCATCTCTCGTGCCCGTTCCAGCATGAGGCTGGAGAGATCTAACCCGGTAACCTTAGTGGCACCCTGGTCGCGCGCCCAGCGGCAAAACCAACCGTAACCGCAGCCAAGATCCACCACCCGCTGACCGGCCAGCGCGGGCATCATTTGCACAATGGCGGCCCACTCAGGCGCACCGTTGAGCCCTTTAACCGAACGGTCAAGCGTGGCATAACCGGCGAAGAAATCAGGGTTGTCATAAATGTTCTGACTCATTTCTACTCCATGAAATTTAATGATTTTTGACTGTCACTAAGTATGTCAAATTATGTTCCCACACGCTTTACTAAAAGAATTGCCTGCATTTAAATTAATATAATCCTCCTTCTTTTGTAACCTGACCTCTCAAATGAACTTAACTCTGAAAAAAAGCGTGCTGTCTGGTTTACCCCTGCTCATCGCGCTGGCTGGCTGTGCACCTTCGCATGATATTGGCAGTCCTGTTAAACAGCAGGTTCCGGCCTCAAACGTTTCAACGGAACTCCCAGCGGCGGTGCAAAACGGCTGGCCGCAGAGTAACTGGTGGCAGGGCTACCACGACGCGCAGCTGAACGGCTTAATTACTCGTGCGCTGGCGAATGCGCCGGATATGCAGATTGCCGATCAGCGCATCAAACTGGCCGAAGCGCAGGCGCGGATGTCGAAATCATCGCTGGGCCCGGAAGTGGATTTTGGCGGCAACCTTGAACGCCAGAAAATGTCCGCAGAAGGCCTGATGGGGCCGTTTGCCACCGACGCTGATGGCAATACCGGCCCGTGGTACACCAACGGTACGTTCGGCCTGACCGCCGGATGGGATCTCGACCTGTGGGGCAAAAACCGCGCGCAGGTGAAGGCGCGTATCGGTGAAGTGAAGGCGCAGGTTGCTGAGCGGGCGCAAACCGAGGAGCTGCTCTCCAGCAGCGTGGCGCGTCTGTACTGGCAGTGGCAAACCGAAGCGGCTATCCACAGCGTGTTAGAGCAGGTGAAAAGCGAACAGACTAATATCGTGACCGTGGACACCGAGCTTTACCAGCACGGGCTGACCAACTCCGCCGAAGGGGCGGAGAACGACATTAACGTCAGCAAAACCGACCAGCAGTTGACCGACGTGGCTGGCAATATGAAAGAGATTGAAGCACGGCTGATGGCGCTGACCAACAGCCAGAGCCAGTCGCTGAATTTGCGTAAGGTCGACCTCCCGGCGGTCGCCAGCAAAATGCCAGCACGCTTAGGCTACGATCTGCTGGCGCGCCGTCCGGATCTGCAGGAAGCGCACTGGTATATTGAAGCGTCGCTGAGTGAGATCGACGCGGCGAAAGCGGCGTTCTACCCGGACATCAACCTGATGGCCTTCCTGCAACAGGATGCGCTGCACTTAAGCGATCTGTTCCGTAGTTCGGCCAACCAGATGGGCGTGACCGCCGGGCTGACGCTGCCTATCTTCGACAGCGGTCGTCTGAACGCTAACCTTGATATCGCCAACGCGCAGAACAATCTCTCCATCGCTAAATACAATAAAGCGGTGGTGGACGCGGTAAATCAGGTAGCGAAAACCGCCAGCCAGGTCGAAACGCTGATGGAGAAAAGCCAGCAACAACAGCAGGTTGAGAAAGACGCGCAGCGTGTGGTGACGCTGGCGCAGGCGCGGATGAACGCCGGGATCATTCCGGGCTCTAAAGTCAGCCTTGCGAAATTGCCCGCTCTGCAGGAGCGCGTGAACGCGTTACGCCTGCACGGCCAGTGGATCGATGCCAGCATCCAGCTGACTTCGGCGCTGGGCGGTGGCTACCACATCAGCGAAGAAAAATAACCCATCTCGTGGTGTTTTCCCCCCTGTATTATTCATGCAGGGGGAATAATGAAAAATAAATACTTATATTAAATAACATCACTCGCCAATATATATATTCCATATTTGATTTTTAATTTTATTAAAAGTCACCATCAATATTCCGTTAAAATATGTTTGCGATCACGTATTTTGATTTAAATTAATGACACTTCATTTTCTCACCACTAGTATCGCCCTCCGAAGAAAAAATATTCTTTTATTGATAATAAATACCCTACACCTTTTTATATTCATATTTTAAATATTAAAGCCAGTTCCTCACCGCTTTGGAGTTAACGATAACAACAGAGGACGATTGCGTGAAAAAATTAATAACCTTTGGGATGCTGGCCTTTGCCAGCGCATCCGCACAGGCGGTAACCGTCGATCTGCGCCATGAGTATACTGACGACAGTCAGGCGCAGAAGGACAGGGTGCTGATATCACACCGCTTTGCTAACGGCTTTGGCTTCTCGGTTGAGGCAAAAAGCAAATCGGGCGGTGAACATTCTCGGAAAGCGTTTAATGACGTCGTTGATAATGGTAGCGAATATGTGGTGAGCTATCAGTTTAACGCGACGCCAGAAATAGCGATTCAACCTGGTCTGGCATTAGAAACCTCGTCGTCGAAGTCAATTTATAAACCGTATATTCGCGGGCAATATAATTTTAGTAACGGCATTTATTTTGCGGCGAGATATCGCTACGAATATGTTCGTGATACCTCGGTGGATAAGGATGATGAACATATTAACCGTGGTGACGTGTGGCTGGGTTATAAAACCGGCGCGTGGGCATTCGAAGGCAATTATCTTTATAAAAAGAGCGAAGATTTTAATCGCTATGACAACGGCAAAGATGATTACGAGCTGAACTTTAAAACGGCCTACAGCATCGATAAAAACTGGAAACCGTATGTGGAAATCGGCAACGTCTCCGTGCGCAATACCACCGACGAGCGTCAGACGCGTTATCGTGTAGGCGTGCAGTATTCGTTTTAAATCCTGAGCGATTCCCGGCGTCGCGTTGCTTGGCCGGGCTACCCAAAACCCGGCATAGGCCGGGTTTATTCCTGCGGTTTTTTCGCTTCGCGATGCTTCATCCACCAGCGAACAGCAATGACCAGCGCGACTGCCAGCGCCAGCCAGATGAGATGCTTCAGATGCTTATCCAGATGATGCAGCCACGGGCCAATCGCTTCACCGCCCAGATAGCCGAGCGTGGTGAACAGCAGTGCCCAGATTAACGCCCCCAGAATATTCAGCGGCAGGAAGATTTTCGGCGGCAACCCGCTGGCGCCAATCAACAGCGGCCCAATAACGCGGAAACCGTACATAAAGCGGGTGCCAATCACGAACAGGTAGGGACGGCTTTTAATCAGCCGCTGCGCCTTGCGAATGCGCGCCTGGTGGCGTGAAAAACGTTTAAGCAGCCGCCCACCAAACCGCCGACCAAGCAGGTACAGCAACTGGTCGCCAATCATACCGCCCAGCGCCACAGAAATGACCACTAGCGGAAATTTTAACAGACCCTGATGTGCCACCACCCCGCCGAGCAGCGTAATCGTTTCGCCCTCCGCCATACTGCCAATCACCAGCGCGGCGTAACCGTAGTGGGAAATCAGGTTATTGATATCCATGCAAACACTCACTCCTTACTGCATCAATCCTTTAATCATACACCCTCACGCAAGAAGTGCGGCTGCGTCTATTTTTTGCGTTGTACATAAAACAATCTATTTATGTGAATTATACTTAGAGCAACGTGGTACGAAGCCGTGCTGAGGAGGCGTTATGAACCATGTATGGGGACTCTTCTCCCACCCTGATAAAGAGATGCATGTGATCCGTAGTGAGAACGAAACCGTCTCTCACCACTATATGCATCATGTGCTGGTAATGGCGGCCATTCCGGTGGTGTGCGCGTTTATCGGTACCACCCAGCTTGGCTGGAACTTTGGCGAAGGCACCGTAGTCAGGCTTTCACTGATGACCGGGATTGGGCTGGCGATACTCTTCTACGCGCTTATGCTGGCAGGCGTGGCGGTGATGGGCCGGATTATCTGGTGGATGGCGCGTAACTACCCGCAGCGCCCTTCACTCAAGCGCTGTATGGTGTTTGCCGGCTACGTAGCGACGCCAATCTTTCTGAGCGGTATCGTCGCGCTCTATCCGCTGGTGTGGCTGTGCGCGCTAGTGGGAACGGTGGCGCTGTTCTACACCGGGTATCTGCTCTACGTCGGTATTCCTACCTTCCTCAATATTGACCGGGAAGAGGGGCTGAGCTTTGCCAGTTCCACCCTCGCAATTGGGGTGCTGGTACTCGAAGTACTGCTGGCGCTGACCGTGGTGCTGTGGGGCTACGGATACAGGCTGTTTTAACTCGCTGAATGCATTGCTGATGTGAATGTAGATTCCGTCAGCAATGCAGCATTTATTCACTATTCTTTTCTGGTAGATGCCGCGCACTCCGCGCTATGATGAGCCATTCCGCTTCGCAACCGTTTGGTGCGAAGCGGTTGTCTATCATAATGTGCATAAATAACCACCAGAATACTCACCATGCAGAAATTTCGCGTTTCCCTGCTGAGCCTTGCCTTTGTGCTGGCTTTGCCTTTTGCGCCTCAGGCGAGTGCTAAAACGGCCGTTACCGCCGTTGCCTCGCAGCCGGAAATTGCTTCCGGTAGCGCGATGATTGTCGATCTTGAAACGAACAAAGTTATTTACGCCAACCAGCCGGATCTGGTGCGCCCGATGGCCTCTATCACCAAGCTGATGACGGCGATGGTGGTGCTGGATGCGCATTTGCCGCTGGATGAGATCCTGACCGTGGATATCAGCCACACGCCAGAAATGAAAGGGATTTACTCCCGCGTGCGCCTGAACAGCCAGATCAGCCGTAAAAATATGCTGCTGCTGGCGCTGATGTCTTCAGAAAACCGCGCGGCGGCGAGCCTGGCTCATCACTATCCGGGCGGCTATGACGCATTTATTCGGGCGATGAACGCCAAGGCGAAATCGCTGGGGATGACCAACACTCGCTACGTTGAGCCAACCGGGCTGTCGATTCATAACGTCTCGACCGCACGTGACCTGACGAAGCTGCTGATTGCCACCAAACAGTACCCGCTGATTGGTCAGCTCAGCACCACCAAAGAGGACACCGCGACCTTCGCCCACCCGGCCTATACGCTGCCGTTCCGCAATACTAACCATCTGGTGTATCGCGACAACTGGAGCATTCAGCTGACCAAAACCGGCTTTACCAACGCCGCGGGTCACTGCCTGGTGATGCGCACCGTGATGAACAAGCGTCCGGTGGCGATGGTGGTAATGGATGCGTTCGGGAAATATACCCACTTCGCCGACGCCAGTCGTCTGCGTACCTGGGTTGAAACCGGGAAGGCAATGCCGGTGCCTGCGGCCGCGCTGAGCTATAAGAAACAGAAGGAAGCCCAGGTGGAAGGCGATATCGCCAGAGCCCAACGTAGCGGGCAGACCACCCAGGACGATTAACCTTGGCATACGCAAAATCATTCAAGTTATATCAAGGCATCCAACGCAGAGATAGCTTGAATGATAAAGCGTATGTTATTCCGGCAGCGTCCAGTCACCGTCGTTGAGTGGACGCTGCATGATTACCGTATCCCGCCAGTCACCCATTTTGTAGCCCACGCTACGCAGTTGACCCACTACCTCGAAACCGTGCTTTTTATGCAGGCGCAGCGACCCGGTATTGTTATTGCCATCGCCAATCACCGCCAGCAGTTGCCGCCACGGCCCTTGCTCGCAAATCGTAATCAGCGCCGATAACAGTTGGCTGCCGATGCCGTGCGCCGTCATGGTGGTGTCGACGTAGATAGACTCTTCAAGGGTATAACGATAGGCCGGGCGAGGGCGGTAGTGGTTTGCATAGCAGTAACCAACCACTTCGCCGCGATAGAGCGCCACCAGCCACGGTAGACCTTGCTCCTGAATATTGCGCATCCGCTGCTGCATTTCATCAATGGACGGCGGCACTTCTTCAAACGAGGCGCGGCCGTTAAGAACGTGCCAGGCATACAGCGCGGCAATGGCTTGTACATCGTCAGCCTGCGCGTCACGGATTTCAACATCGCCGTCGCGGGTGACATCAAGCGTAGACATCATTGTATTCCTTATGGTTTCCATCGTTAATCTGGTTCTATGTAGGCCTGATAAGCGTAGCGCCATCAGACATGGTGCGGCACGCTGCCGGATGGCGGCGTATCCGCCTTATCCGGCCTACAATGAACCTCCCAACGTCTTATTACACGTCGGTTTTTTCGCCCCAATACTTGAGCTTACTGGTTTTACCGATCCCCGGGTTCATGCTGTTGGTGGGATCGTTTTCGCGGTAATGGCGCTTCAGATTTTCATCTGCTTCATACAGGTGCCCCACGTTATGCTCCGCCGGGTACTGCGCGCCGCGTTCCCGCAGCAGGGCCAGCATCTGCTCTTTCACCTCGTGCGGGTCGACCCCTTTCTTCACGATATAATCCTGGTGGAACACGTAACACATAAAGTGCCCGTAATAGAGCTTATGCACCAGCTTGCTGTCTATCTCAGCCGGCAGATGCTCAAACCACTCGGTATCGTTACGACGCAGGGCGATATCCAGCGCCAGAATATCTTCCACCTCATCGGCGTGAACCGCCTGGTAGCGAATGGCCGCCCCCGCCGCTGCGAAGCGGTGCAGGAACGCTTTGCTGCCTTCTTCCGGCGTACAAACGAAGAAGTCACCTTCCGCCTCTTTAAAGTATTCGGCAAGCCACGCCTGCGCTTCATCAATGCCGTCGCCGGCCATTTTCAGCAGCAGGTGATGCTCGTATTTATCGCGCCAGGTTTTCATCCGTTCCGGCAGATGTGCCGGGAAGGCATGCCCCAGCTTTTGCATAAAGCGGTCGGTGAAGTGGGGCTTGAACAGCGACACTTTTTCCAGCATCGCATCCGCGCGGCCCTTCATGGTGAAGAAGAACGGCATCTTGTCGGTGCCGAGTTTGTCGATCATCAGGAAGGTATCTTTGCCGTACTGCTCGGCAATATCGTAGATATCGCGATGCATGTACTCGCCGGCGACCGGTAGGTTTTTGAACTCCGCCAGAATATGGCGGCGAATTTCGGTCAGCACCTCCGGCTGATTGGTGCCGATATAGAACACCTGCTGGCGTTTTTCCGCCGGGAAGGTGTCGAGGCGCACCGCAAACACCGCCAGCTTGCCCGCGCAGCCGGAGGACTCAAACAGACGTTCCGGGTCGGCATTGTAGCGCGCTGGCGTATCCGCATTCACGTCGCGCACGCGATTCACGTAGTCATAGTCATGGGCGTGGCGACCGTCGTGCCGCACGTCGCTATCTTTAACGCGCTCGTCGTCGAGCTTGCTGAGGATCTGCTCCGGGCTCTCGCCAAGGTCAATGCCCAGATGGTTAACCAGCGTTAGCTTGCCCTGTTCGTCAATACGCGCAAACAGCGACATTTCGGTATAGGCCGGGCCGCGCTGCACCAGCGAACCGCCGGAGTTATTACAAATACCGCCGATAACAGAGGCGCCAATACAGGAGGAACCAATCACCGAGTGCGGCTCGCGGCCAAAGGGCTTCAGCGCTTTTTCCAATGAATAGAGGGTAGTGCCAGGCCATGCCAGCACCTGCTCGCCGTTATCCAGCAGGTGCAGCTTATCGAGGCGCAGGGTGCTGATAATGACGATATCGCGGTCGTAGTCGTTGCCGCTCGGGGTTGAACCTTCGGTCAGGCCGGTGTTAGCGGCCTGCATCAGAATAATTTTGTCGGCGTTGACGCAGGCGTTCAGCACGCGCCACAGCTCAAGCAGGGAGCCGGGGAAGACCACGGCCAGCGCGTCGCCGTGGCCGGAACGGAAGCCTTTGCGATAGCGAGCGGTTTTAGCGGGGTCGGTCAGCAGGTGGGCGTGACCAACCAGTCGGGAGAGTTCGTTAATCAGCGCATTATTATCAGTTGTTGTTTGAGAAGACATTCTCCACTCCTTGTGGTGGGACAAATTTGTCGTTTCTAAGAATAGCGCTTTGTATGATCATTTGGTGAGCGAATGTTTCTAAAAATCAGAGAATAACCTTAGCTTTCTGTACCGCCGTCATTTAAGTTTATGGCAAACTGCGTTTTTTCATCGACTCTCGCCGCGCTACCCGGCATGGAATAAAGAGATTACAAGAATATGAAATGGCTACTTTCTGTTGGCGTCGCCGTGAGCCTGGCGCTGCAACCCGCTCTGGCCGAAGATCTGTTCGGCAACCATCCGCTTACGCCGCAGGCGCGTGACGCCTTTGTGACCGGTCTGCTTAAGAAGATGACGGTCGATGAAAAAATCGGCCAGTTGCGCCTGATTAGCGTCGGGCCGGACAACCCGAAAGAAGCCATTCGCGACATGATCAAAGAAGGGCAGGTCGGGGCGATTTTTAATACCGTTACCCGCCAGGATATCCGCGCCATGCAGGATCAGGTGATGTCGCTGAGCCGCCTGAAAATTCCGCTGTTCTTCGCCTATGACGTAGTGCACGGTCAGCGTACCGTCTTCCCGATTAGCTTAGGGCTGGCCTCCACCTTTAACCTCGACGCGGTGAAAACCGTGGGCCGCATTTCGGCCTATGAAGCGGCGGATGACGGTCTGAACATGACCTGGGCGCCGATGGTCGACGTGTCCCGTGACCCGCGCTGGGGCCGCGCCTCCGAAGGCTTTGGCGAAGATACCTATTTGACCTCTATCATGGGTGAAACCATGGTCGAAGCGATGCAGGGTAAAAGCCCGGCGGATCGCTACTCGGTGATGACCAGCGTGAAGCACTTCGCCGCCTACGGCGCAGTCGAAGGCGGGAAAGAGTACAACACCGTCGACATGAGCCCGCAGCGCCTGTTCAACGACTATATGCCGCCGTACAAAGCGGGGCTGGATGCCGGCAGCGGCGCGGTGATGATCGGCCTGAACTCGCTGAACGGCACCCCGGCCACCGCCGACGCCTGGCTGATGAAAGACGTGCTGCGTAAGCAGTGGGGCTTTAAAGGCATTACCGTTTCCGACCACGGGGCCATCAAAGAGCTGATTAAACACGGCGTGGCCGCCGACCCGGAAGATGCGGTACGCGTGGCGCTGAAAGCCGGTATCGACATGAGCATGAGCGACGAGTTCTACAGCAAATACCTGCCGGGGCTGATTAAGTCTGGCAAGGTGACGATGGCGGAACTCGACGATGCCACACGCCACGTGCTGAACGTCAAATATGACATGGGGCTGTTCAACGACCCGTACAGCCACTTAGGGCCGAAAGATTCCGACCCGCAGGACACCAACGCCGAAAGCCGCCTGCACCGCACCGAAGCGCGTGACGTCGCACGTCAGAGCCTGGTGTTGCTGAAAAACCGTCTGGAAACCCTGCCGCTGAAGAAAAATGCCACCGTTGCCGTGGTTGGCCCGCTGGCCGATAGCCAACGCGACGTCATGGGCAGCTGGTCTGCTGCGGGGGTTGCCGCGCAGTCGGTCACCGTGCTGACCGGCATTAAGAACGTGATGGGCAACGAAGGCAAAGTGGTTTACGCCAAAGGCGCTAACGTCACCAGCGATAAAGGGATCGTCGACTTCCTCAATCAGTACGAAGAGGCGGTGAAGGTTGATCCACGCTCGCCGCAGGCGATGATTGATGAAGCGGTTGCGGCGGCGAAGCAGTCTGATGTTGTCGTTGCCGTGGTTGGTGAAGCGCAAGGGATGGCGCACGAAGCTTCCAGCCGTACCGAGCTCTCCATTCCGAAAAGCCAGCGGGATCTGATTGCCGCGCTGAAAGCCACCGGCAAGCCGCTGGTCTTAGTGCTGATGAACGGTCGCCCGCTGACGCTGGTGAAAGAAGACCAACAGGCTGACGCCATTCTGGAAACCTGGTTTGCCGGTACCGAAGGCGGTAACGCTATCGCCGACGTGCTGTTTGGCGACTACAACCCGTCCGGTAAGCTGCCGATGTCCTTCCCGCGCTCCGTGGGGCAGATTCCGCAGTACTACAGCCACCTGAACACCGGTCGCCCGTACAATGCCGACAAGCCGAACAAGTACACCTCGCGCTACTTCGATGAAGCGAACGGCCCGCTCTATCCGTTTGGCTATGGCCTGAGCTACACCACCTTCTCGGTTTCGGATGTGAAGCTGTCTGCGCCAACCATGAAGGCCGACGGCAGCGTAACCGCCAGCGTGCAGGTGACTAACACCGGCAAGCGTGAAGGGGCAACGGTTATCCAGATGTATTTGCAGGATGTCACCGCCTCAATGAGCCGTCCGGTTAAGCAGCTGAAAGGGTTTGAGAAAGTGACCCTCAAGCCGGGTGAAACCCAGACCGTCAGCTTCCCGATTGACGTCAACGCGCTGAAGTTCTGGAACCAGCAGATGAAATACGCGGCGGAGCCGGGCAAGTTTAACGTCTTTATCGGCGTGGATTCGGCGCGCGTGAAGCAGGGCGAGTTCGAGCTGTTGTAAGGATTACCCTCACCCCGGCCCTCTCCCTAAAAGGGAGAGGGAGTGTGCAAACCTCCAGACCGCACCGAACGGTTCCCTCTCCCCTTGGGGAGAGGGTTAGGGTGAGGGGGCAATCCCCCAACCCTGACTCCCGCACCGCTTTGTGATCCTCCTCACAATTTATCCCCCATCTCTTCTCTATCTGCGTCAACCCACCGCTTTTCTCCCACCAAACTCAATCAATATGTGACCGCCGTCACTCATCAAATCCCGCCGCCTCGCCGTTTTGTGCGCTTGCTCAAAAGCGATGACCGGGGGCCATAACCGGCGTGATGTCATTCACTAATACGTAAAAAAGCCCGTATCTGCCCGGCGAGAGAATCGGTGGAACCGCGTTAAATGCAGCTATCTCAACATTCGCAGGTAGCTATATGAAGATTTCACTGCATCACACCGCCCTCGACCGCAGCGGCAACACCCCGCTTACCGCGCAGCTTCAGCAGTTGATTGATGAAATCGGCCGCGCCGGTGGCGGCACGCTGGTGGTCTCGCCGGGCGACTGGATGACCGGCACGCTGGTCCTGCCATCGAACTTTACCCTGCATCTCGAAGCGGGGGCGCGCCTGCTGGCGAGTCCCAACGCCGAGGATTACCCGGCTGAGCTGACGCAAACCGTTGCCGAACTGTCCCGCATGGCGCTGATTTATGCGCGCAACGCCCACCACATCACGCTGAGCGGTGAAGGCTGCCTGGCGGGCGGGGCCAGCGCCTGGTTTGCTGAGCGAGCCGACGAGCAAGGTTATCGCCAGCCGAAAACCATGCGCCCGCGTATGCTGGTGCTGGAAGGCTGCCAGCAGGTGCGCATCCGCGATATCACCATCAGCGACTCGCCGATGTGGACCGCCCATCTGGTGAGCTGCAACCAGGTGTTTATCCAGAACCTGACCATTGATAACGATCTGGCGCTCTCCAACACCGACGCGCTGGATATCGACAGCTGCCAGCACGTGCATATCAGCGACAGCTACTTCAGCGCCGCTGATGACGGCATCTGCGTGAAAACGACCCGCAAACCGGAAGGGCTCCAGCAGCCGACCCGTCACGTGGTGGTCAGTAATTGCCTGATCCGCTCGAAAAGCTGCGCCATCAAAATTGGCACCGAAACCTTCGCCGACATCAGCCATATCGCGGTGCACAACTGCTCAATCTTTGAGTCCAACCGTGGCATTGGCCTGGTCTCTCGCGACGGCGGCCAGTTCAGCCAGATGATCTTCAGCAACATTCTGTTCGATTGCCGCCACGGCCACCCGTGCCACTGGGGCAAAGCCGACCCGGTATTTATCTCTGTGCGCCATCGCGACCCGCAGGTACAGCCGGGAAGGGTGGAGGAGATTACCTTCAGCCAGCTTTCTGGGGTGAGCGAAGGGTCCATCAACCTGCACGCGGAAACGCCGGGCGACATCCGCCACGTCACCTTCAACGGGCTTTCATTGCAGCAGCTTGCCGGCCCGTCCGACGAGCAGGGCTGCTACGACATCCGCCCGCCGTGCAACCCGGCAAGCCCAACCGGCATGGGGCTGGATAACGCCTACCGCGTGAACCCGCAAACCGGCCGCGCCTGGGGCGTGGATGCCTATCCGGGCGGCTTGCCCGCGCTGTACGCCAACGGGGTGAGGGGACTCACCTTAAACGACCTGCGCATTCGCCGCCCGCAGCCGCTGCCGCCGGGCTGGAATGAGCACGCCATCGTGCAGGAAAACGCCGACGCCTGATGCTATTTGACGACGGCGCGGCTTGCGGCCTCGCCGTCCTGTTATGTTCAAGGGGATGGAAAATGATAAAAAAAGTGCGGGAGATAAAACTCCACAACTATATCTGTTACGGCCTGGCCGATGTTATCGGCTCCGGTGCTTTTACTCTGGTGAGCGCCTGGCTGCTGTTCTTCCTGACCACCTTCTGCGGCCTGACGCCGATTGAAGCGGGTTCGCTGTTTGCCGTAGCGCGTATTGTCGATGTTGTCATGTGTCCGTGCATGGGCTACATCTCCGACAACTTCCACAAAACCCGCCTCGGCCGCCGCTTTGGCCGTCGTCGTTTCTTCCTGCTGCTGAGCATTCCGCTGGTGGCGGTCTACAGCCTGCTGTGGGTGCAGGGCTTTAACTACTGGATGTACCTGCTGGTCTATATCCTGTTTGAAATCGTCTATTCGATGATTTTGATCCCATACGACACACTGTCGGCCGAGATGACCAATGACTTTACCAAACGCTCTAAGCTGACCAGCGCCCGTATGTATATCGCTCAGTTTGCGGGCTTCACCGCCGCGTTCCTGCCGGGCCGTCTGTTGGCCTACTTTGGCTCTGATTCGGCGATATCGTTCTTCTACGCCGGGGCGATTTTCACCGTTGCCTTTATGGTGGTGCTGTTCTTCGTCTACTTCGGCACCTGGGAACGTTCGCTGGAAGAGATTGAGCAGAGTGAGCGCAGCGTTGAGACCGAAGAGAAGCTGCCGCTGAGCAAGCGCCTGTTTGATATCTACTACGATTTTGTCTCTACCCTGAAAATCAAAACCTTCCGTTCACACCTGGGGATGTACCTGGGCGGTTCGGTGGCACAGGATATCTTTAACTCCGTCTTTACCTATTTCGTGGTCTTTGCCCTGGCGACCTCTTCCGTTGTCGCCAGTAACCTGCTGAGCGTCATCAACGGTCTGCAGTTCTTTGGCGTCGGCGTCGCGACCTGGTTGACCCTGCGTTACTCGCCGTCTCGCGCATTTGCTACTCAGGCGCTGATGGCGCTGGTGGCGTTTGCCCTGTTCGCGGTGACCTATCTCTACGGCTCGACCAGCATGTCCATGCTGTATCTGGCGGCGGGCGTAGCCGGTCTGGCGCGCGGCGGTATCTACTCCATTCCATGGAACAACTACACCTTCGTGGCGGACGTAGATGAAATTCTGACCTGTAACCGTCGTGAGGGGATCTTCGCGGGCTTTATGAGCCTGCTGCGTAAAGCTTCCCAGGCGTTCTCTATCTTCCTCGTTGGCGTGGCGCTGCAGATGTCCGGCTTTATCACCGGCCACACCAGCCAGCCGCAGTCGGCTATCAACATGATCCTCGCCATCATGATTATTCTGCCGGTTCTCCTGACCCTCTGGGGCATCTGGTCTGCCTTCCAGTTCAAAGTGAACAGCCGCACCCACTCGGTGCTGAACGATGAAGTGGCGCGCCTGAAACAGGGCGGCAGCAAAGCGACCGTCACGGCGGAAACCAAGGAAGTTATCGAAAGCCTGACCGGGATGCCGTACGACCACTGCTGGGGGGATAACACCGTCGGTCACGTCAACCGCAGCCTGCTCAAAGCCAAACAGCATCAGTTAGCGCAGTTGAAAAACGCCTAGGTTTGTTTCCCGGCGGCGCTGCGCTTGGCCGGGAAACAAACCGCACGTTCCCCGGCTACGGCTGGGACGTTTTTTTGGATAACAGAAATGACCGATCAAAGTTTATATATTCAACAGGGCATCTGGGCACGCCTCGGCCTGCCGCGCGAGCTGGCGTGGGGATTCGTGGGCGTCTTCCTGTTTATTACCGGGGCGACTATCGAACAGAGCTGGCTGGCCTCGCTGCTACAACAGCGCGGGCTTGATGCGGTACATATCAGCCTGCTGTCCTCCGTCTTTGGCCTGTGCGTGGCGGCGATTTCGTGGTTTTCCGGCATCGGCGCGGGCGTGTTTGGCATACGCCGCCTGATGTGGCTGGCGACGCTGCTCTATTTTGTCGGTTCGGTACCGTTTATTTTCGTCGCGCTGCCGGAGGGCAACTATCCGCTGATGATGGTGAGCTACGCGGTGCGCGGCATGGCCTATCCGCTGTTTGCCTACTCGTTTCTGGTGTGGATTAACCAGCGCTGCGAAAGTCGAATTCTCGGCCGCGCCGTCTCCTGGTTCTGGATTGCCTTCGGTGTCGGCATGACCATCGTCGGGCCGTGGTTTTCCGGCTTTATGATCCCGCGTCTGGGCGAAACGACCACCTTACTCTCCGGCTTTATCTTTGTGTTGGCGGGCTGCGGCTGCGCGCTGCTCCTCAACCGCGATAAACCGCAGTGGCAGCAGGATGGGGCGGTGGGAAAGGCGCTGGCGGAAGGGATTATCGTGCTGGTGCGCGAACCGAAAATGCGCCTGGCGGTGGTGGTCAAAACCATCAACGACATCGGCAAGTTTTCACTGGTGATCCTGATGCCGGTCTACCTGCCGCGCTTTGGCTTTAGCATTGAAGAGTGGCTGACCATCTGGGGGCTGGTAAACGTGGTGAATATCTTCGCCAACTACTTCTTCGGCTGGCTCGGCGATACCATCGGCTGGCGTAACACCGTGGTCTGGTTTGCCGGGACGCTCTGCGGTGCGTCGGCGCTGGCGGTGTGCTATGCGCCGGTATTGTTTGGCCATAGCAGCGTGGCGATGGTTATTGCGCTGGCGATTTATGCTATCGGCCTTGGCGCGTTCGGCCCGCTCAGCGCGCTGATCCCTTCGCTGCTACCGGAAAATAAAGGCGCGGCTATCTCTTGTCTGAATCTGGGGTCGGGTCTGAGTAACTTTGTCGGGCCGTTTATCGTTACCCTGTGCGTGAACCCGCTCGGCGTGGAGGGCACGCTGTGGGTTATCGCACTGCTGTATTTTGCCGCCAGCCTGATGACGATCCCATTGACCATTCCGAAAAAGGGCTGATTGCTGAGATTTCGTCTACGCTTTTTACTTAAGCGCCTGTTAATTGAGCGCAAATAATAAGAGGAAAGCGTATGACGATGGCAAGGGGATGGACGGCGTCACTGGTACTACTGGCGGCGATTGCGCTGCCGTTACAGGCCGCGGAGCCGGTAAAGGTAGGGTCAAAAATTGATACCGAAGGGGCGCTGCTGGGCAATATTATTTTGCAGGTGCTGGAAAGTCACGGCGTCAAAACGGTCAATAAAGTTCAGCTTGGTACCACGCCGGTGGTGCGCGGCGCTATCACCTCCAACGCGCTGGATATCTACCCGGAGTACACCGGCAACGGCGCGTTCTTCTTCAAAGATGAAACCGACGCGGCCTGGAAAAACGCGGCAGCGGGCTATGAGAAAGTGAAAAAGCTCGATGCTGAGAAAAATCATCTGATCTGGCTGACCCCTGCACCCGCGAATAACACCTGGACCATTGCCGTTCGCAAAGACCTGGCAGAACAAAACAAACTCACTTCGCTGGCCGACCTGAGCGGCTATCTGAAAAAAGGCGGCACCTTTAAGCTTGCGGCTTCTGCTGAATTTATCGAACGCCCGGATGCGCTGCCGGCGTTTGAAAAAGCCTACGATTTTAAACTGAATCAGGACCAGCTGCTGTCGCTGGCGGGCGGAGACACCGCCGTTACCATTAAGGCGGCGGCGCAGCAAACCTCTGGCGTCAACGCGGCGATGGCCTACGGCACCGACGGCCCGGTGGCGGCGCTGGGGTTACAGACCCTGAGCGACCCGAAAGGCGTGCAGCCGATTTACGCGCCGACGCCGGTGGTGCGTGAAGCGGTGCTGAAAGCCTATCCGCAACTGGACGAGTGGCTGAAGCCGGTGTTCGCGAGCCTCAATGAGAAGACCCTGCAAACGCTGAACGCGAAGATTGCGGTCGAAGGGCTGGATGCCAAAACCGTGGCGGCGGAATACCTGAAGCAAAAAGGGTGGGCGAAGTAATCGGTTAATCGCGTGCCTCGCTGTACTCATCGCGTGGTGGCGCTGCTGGCAGTTCTACTGCTGGCTGCCGCCGCGCTGCCATTTGTCAATTTCGCCCCGAACCGTCTGGTATCGGGCGAAGGCCGTTGGCTATGGCAAATCTGGCATTTCCCTCCGCTTATCCTGCTGATTATTCCGGCGCTATTTTTATGCTTTAGCTGGCTACCCGGCCGACTGCCGAGCCTGATGATTCTGCTGCTGGCCGAAGGTGGCTTTGCGTTCTTGCTGTGGGCGAGCGGCGAGGCTGCGCAGCACCTGGCGCAAAGCAGTAGCCCACTCGCGCGTACCTCGCCGGGGAGC
Organism: Kluyvera sp. 142486; assembly: GCF_046569695.1. NCBI lineage: Bacteria > Pseudomonadati > Pseudomonadota > Gammaproteobacteria > Enterobacterales > Enterobacteriaceae > Kluyvera > Kluyvera sp. 142486. The sequence goes on along the minus strand of NZ_JBKHUI010000005.1, from coordinate 100,362 downwards.
GGGCTATGGTTGGGCCTGCTGCTGATGCTGTTGATCTGCAGCGAGGCCATTCGCCGTCTGACATCGCATGCGCGGTGGCGTTGGTTGCTGAACGTGCAGCTGTGGCTACTGCCCTGCTGGCTGCTGTGGAGCGGGGCGCTTGATGGCCTGTCGCTGATGAAAGAGTACGCCAACCGGCAGGAGACCTTTAACGATGCCTTAAATCAGCACCTGACGCTGCTCTGGGGCACGCTGGTTCCGGGGCTGCTGCTGGGCGTGCCGCTCGGCATGTGGTGCTGGCGGCATCCGGGGCGGCAGTCGAGCGTGTTTACCGTTCTCAATATTATCCAGACTATCCCCTCGGTGGCGCTGTTCGGCCTGTTGATTGCGCCGCTTGCCGGGCTGGTACAGCGCTTCCCGTGGCTGGCGAATCTCGGCGTAGCGGGAACCGGGTTGGCCCCAGCGTTAATTGCGCTGGTGCTTTACGCGCTGCTGCCTATCGTACGCGGCGTGGTCGCAGGGATGCAGCAAGTTTCGCCGCAGGTGCTGGAAAGCGCGGCGGCGATGGGCATGAGCCGCGCGCAGACGTTTCTTCGCGTGCAGCTGCCGCTGGCGCTGCCGGTATTGCTGCGCAGCCTGCGGGTGGTGACCGTACAAACGGTCGGTATGGCGGTGGTAGCCGCGCTGATTGGCGCGGGCGGCTTCGGGGCGCTGGTGTTCCAGGGGCTGCTTAGCAGCGCGTTGGATCTGGTGTTGCTTGGCGTGATCCCGACCATTGCGCTGGCGGTCATCGCCGATGCGCTGTTTAGCCTGGCGGGCAGTTTATTACAAGGAGAGACCGATGATTGAATTCTTACAGGTCAACAAATCGTTCGGTCACCATCCGGCGGTAAAAAACCTCTCATTGCGGTTGGCTGAAGGGGCGTTTTCGGTACTGATTGGTACCTCCGGTTCGGGCAAATCCACTACCCTCAAGATGATTAACCGGCTGGTGGAGCCCGATAGCGGGACGATTCGTTTTGCCGGGCAGGATATCCGCGAGCAGCCGCTGCTCGCCCTGCGCCGCCGTATGGGCTATGCCATTCAGTCGATTGGCCTGTTCCCGCACTGGACGGTGGCGCAAAACATCGCCACCGTGCCGCAGCTGTTGAAATGGCCGAAGGCAAAGGTGGAGGCACGCATTGACGAACTGATGGCGCTACTGGGGCTGGAGCCGACGCTGCGCACGCGGTTCCCGCATCAGCTCTCCGGCGGCCAGCAGCAGCGCGTTGGCGTGGCGCGGGCATTAGCGGGTGACCCGGAGGTGCTGCTGATGGATGAACCCTTCGGCGCGCTGGACCCGGTGACGCGCGCGGCGCTCCAGCAGGAGATGCGCCGCATTCACCAACTGCTGGGGCGCACCATCGTGTTGGTGACCCATGATATCGACGAAGCGCTGCGCCTGGCGGATAACATCATTCTGCTGGACGGCGGCGAGGTGGTGCAGCAGGGTACGCCGCTACAGTTGCTTAGCCAGCCGGGCAACGACTTTGTGCGCACCTTTTTTGGCCGCAGTGAGCTGGGCGTGCGATTGCTGTCGCTGCGTCAGGTGGCGGACTACGTGCGCCACGGCGAGCGTGCCGAAGGCGACGCGATTATTGCCAGCGCCTCGCTGCGCGATGCGCTTTCCGGCTTTATGGACCAGCGGCGCACCGTTTTGCCGGTGGCGGATGAGACGGGAAGGGCTTACGGCACGCTGCATTTTGCCGACCTGCTGCGCGAGGAGCCGGGCGATGCGCATACTTCGTGATCCGCTGCTGTGGCTGATGGCGCTGTTTATCGGGCTGCTTGTGGGCCTGCCCTACAGCGAGCCGCTGTTTCATCTGCTGTTTCCTGAGCAGCCGCGTCCGCTCTATCAGCAGGCCGGTTTTTTGTCCCTGACGCTGGCTCATGCCTGGCTGGTGGGCGTGTCCAGCCTGACGGCGATCGTTATTGGTGTGAGTGCAGGCGTGGTGGTGACGCGCCCGGCAGGGAGTGAGTTTCGCCCACTGGTTGAGACGCTGGCGGCGATGGGACAAACTTTTCCGCCGGTAGCGGTGCTGGCGCTGGCGGTTCCGGTGATGGGGTTTGGTGAAAAACCAGCCATTATTGCCTTGATCATGTATGGCATTCTGCCCGTATTGCAAGGCACGTTAGCCGGGCTGGCGGCCGTTCCGCTGAGCGCGTTGAGCGTAGCAGAAGGGATGGGAATGTCGGGCTGGCAGCGGCTGCGTCAGGTGGAGCTACCGTTAGCGGCGCCGGTGATTGTTGCGGGCGTGCGTACCTCGGTTATCGTTAATATCGGCACGGCAACCATCGCCTCCACGGTGGGAGCAAATACGCTAGGCACGCCAATTATCATCGGCCTGAGTGGGTTTAATACGGCCTACGTGGTGCAAGGGGCGATTCTGGTGGCGCTGGCGGCGATTATCGTCGACCGCGCCTTTGAGCGGCTGAGTCTGCGGCTCAGCCGACACCGCCACGCACAATAAATGAATAGCCTGCGAGCATCACGCCGCCAATACCGCTGATGGCCATCAGGGCAAAAATAACGATCGCGGCGAGTTTGGTTGACTTCATGGTGTACTCCTTTTGTTAACCAAAAGATTATACCGCGAAGCTGGTCTGTTAACGAACGATTAATTTGTGGGGAGCGCGAAGGCCACGCCCTCTTCCTGCCAGCAGGCGAGCTGCTGGCGCTGCAAGGCGCTGGGTGACACGCCGCACCAGACAAGCAGCGTCTGGCCGGGGAACAGCTCCGGCTGCACGTGGGTGAGCGTGTGCGCCAGCACATCAACGCGCCAGCCCTGTTCGCAGGCCACCCAGCTTTCCAGCCACAGGCGCGTCATATCGGTAACGTTCCAGCCGACGACCAGCGCGTGCGGCCCCGACTTGCGGCGACCGGAGGCCAAATTTAGCGCGATGTCGTTAATCAGCACGCCGTCGAGCAATCCCAGCAGCGTTTGCTGGGCAAACTGCGCGCTCTGCAGGCGCTGGCGCAGCGGGTTAAACAGGCAATCAACCAGCGTGCGGGCGCTGTGGCTGCGGCGCAAATCTTTGACCCACAGGCGCAGCGGGTGCAGGTGACCGCTACGCAGATAGCTCAGTACCTTTTCCTGCTGTTCCCGCCAGCCATCCTGCTGCTCGCTGAGCAGCCCTTTGACTTTACCCACCTGAACGCCGTTTTCTATCCAGCGCTGGATCTCGCGGATGCGGTCGATATCGTCATCATTAAACAGGCGATGGCCACCGTCGGTACGCTGCGGCTTCAGGAGGGCGTATCGCCGCTGCCAGGCGCGAAGCGTAACCGGGTTAATATCACAGAGCTGTGCGACTTCACCAATCGTATAAAGCGCCATCTTTTCCTCCGGCATGCGATATCCCATTTAACTTTAGACGGGGATTAACAGCACGGCCTGCTTTGATGGTTTTTTATCCACTTCACGACCGTGGTTATGGATAAAATGTGATCGGTAGCATTTTTTGCACTTTTTTTGCCAGGTTTCAAAGAAAGTTATGCCAACTGTGTGTATGTTACGCAGTTTTATTTCTGTTGTGGTGAACGGGTATGTACGAGTTTAATCTGGTGTTGCTGCTGCTTCAGCAGATGTGTGTTTTCCTGGTCATCGCCTGGTTAATGAGCAAAACGCGGCTCTTTATTCCGCTGATGCAGGTGACCGTCCGCCTGCCGCATAAGCTGCTTTGCTATGTCACGTTCTCCATTTTCTGTATTCTCGGCACCTATTTCGGCCTGCACATTGAAGACTCCATTGCTAACACTCGGGCGATTGGTGCGGTGATGGGCGGGCTGCTCGGCGGCCCGGTTGTCGGCGGGCTGGTGGGGCTGACTGGCGGTTTACATCGCTATTCGATGGGCGGGATGACCGCGCTCAGCTGCATGATCTCGACCATGGTTGAGGGGCTGCTCGGTGGGCTGGTGCACAGCCTGCTGATCCGTCGCGGCCGCCCGGACAAAGTCTTCAGCCCGTGGACGGCCGGGGCGATTACCCTGGTGGCGGAGCTGGTGCAGATGCTGATTATCCTGCTGATTGCCCGCCCGTTCGAAGACGCGCTGCATCTGGTGCAAAGTATTGCTGCGCCGATGATGGTCACCAATACCGTGGGCGCAGCGCTGTTTATGCGCATCCTGCTCGATAAGCGGGCGATGTTTGAGAAATACACCTCGGCTTTTTCCGCCACTGCGCTGAAGGTGGCCGCCTCGACGGAGGGGATCCTGCGTAAGGGCTTTAACGAAGAGAACAGCATGAAAGTGGCGCAGGTGCTGATTCAGGAGCTGGATATCGGCGCGGTGGCCATCACCGATCGCGAAAAGCTGCTGGCTTTTACCGGCATCGGTGAAGATCACCATCTGCCCGGCAAGCCTATCTCCTCGCGCTACACGCAAAAAACCATTGAGACCGGCGAAGTGGTCTACGCCGACGGCAACGAGGTGCCGTACCGCTGCTCTATTCACCCTAACTGCAAGCTTGGCTCGACGTTGGTAATCCCGCTGCGCGGTGAAAACCAGCGGGTGATTGGCACTATCAAGCTTTATGAAGCCAAAAATCGCCTGTTCAGTTCCATCAACCGAACCTTAGGCGAGGGCATTGCTCAGCTGCTGTCGGCGCAGATTCTGGCCGGGCAGTATGAGCGACAAAAGGCGCTGCTGACTCAGTCGGAGATCAAGCTGTTGCATGCCCAGGTCAACCCGCACTTCCTGTTTAATGCGCTCAACACGCTTAAAGCGGTGATTCGTCGCGACAGCGAACAGGCGAGCCAACTGGTGCAGTATCTGTCGACCTTTTTCCGTAAAAACCTCAAGCGCCCGTCCGAGATTGTCACTCTGGCGGATGAAATTGAGCACGTGAACGCCTATCTGCAAATTGAGAAGGCGCGTTTTCAGTCGCGGCTACAGGTGCATTTGGATATTCCCGACGCGCTGGCGCACCAGCAGCTTCCGGCATTTACCCTACAGCCGATCGTTGAAAACGCCATTAAGCACGGCACCTCGCAGCTGATGGACGTGGGCGAGATTACGCTGCGCGCCAGCCAGCAGGGCAGGCATCTGGTGCTGGACATCGAAGACAACGCCGGGCTGTATCAGCCTAACGCCTCGTCCAGCGGGCTGGGCATGAGCCTGGTGGACAAGCGTCTGCGGATGCGTTTTGGCGACGAATGCGGGATTGCCGTCGCCTGCGAGCCGGACTGTTTTACCCGGGTCACTCTGCGGTTACCTCTGGAGGAGAATGCATGATTAAAGTGCTGATTGTTGATGACGAGCCGCTGGCGCGGGAGAACCTGCGCGTCCTGCTGCAAACGCAGGACGACCTTGAGATTGTGGGCGAGTGCGCCAACGCGGTGGAGGCCATCGGCGCGGTGCATAAACTACGCCCGGATGTGCTGTTTCTTGATATCCAGATGCCACGTATCAGCGGGCTGGAGATGGTCGGTATGCTCGACCCGGAGCATCGCCCCTATATTGTGTTCCTGACCGCTTTTGATGAGTACGCGGTAAAGGCATTTGAGGAGCACGCGTTTGACTATCTGCTCAAGCCGATTGAAGAAAAACGGCTGGAAAAGACGCTGATGCGCCTGCGTCAGGAGCGGGCGGTGCAGGATATGTCGGTGCTGGGCGAAAACCAGCAGGCGCTGAAGTTTATTCCTTGCACCGGACACAGCCGGATTTACCTGCTGCAGATGGACGACGTGGCATTTGTGAGCAGCCGAATGAGCGGGGTGTACGTCACCAGCGGTGAAGGCAAAGAGGGCTTTACCGAGCTGACCTTACGCACGCTGGAGAGCCGTACGCCGCTGATCCGCTGCCATCGCCAGCATCTGGTAAACATGGCGCATCTGAAGGAAATTCGTCTGGAGGATAACGGCCAGGCGGAGCTGCTGCTGCGTAACGGACAGACGGTGCCGGTTAGTCGCCGCTATTTAAAGGCCTTGAAAGAGGCGTTAGGGCTATAATTCGTGTAGAATTAGCCACCGTATTTTTCATCACCACCGAAGGCACTATGGTCAGTAACGATATTTTACGCAGCGTCCGCTACATCCTGAAAATGAACAACAACGATCTGGTGCGTATTTTCGCGCTGGGCGAAGCCGAAGTCAGCGTTGAACAGTTGGCGCCGTGGCTGCGCAAAGAGGATGAGGAAGGCTTCGTACGTTGCCCGGACATTATGCTGTCGTGCTTCCTGAACGGCCTGATCTACGAAAAACGCGGCCGCGACGAATCGGCGCCAGCGCTGGCGGTGGAACGCCGCATCAACAACAACGTGATGCTGAAAAAACTGCGTATCGCATTTGCGCTGAAAACCGATGATATTCTGGCGATCCTGACCCAGCAGCAGTTCCGCGTGTCTATGCCCGAAATCACCGCCATGATGCGCGCCCCGGACCACAAAAACTTCCGCGAATGCGGCGACCAGTTCCTGCGCTATTTCCTGCGCGGCCTGGCGATTCGCGAACACGCGGCAAAAGCCTGAATAACAGCGGCTCACTGACCGTGGGCCGCCCATCGAGTTATTTCACTTCTTTAAAGCCAGCAGCTTCCAGTAATGCCTGACTTTGTTTCATGCTGACACCCTTACTGGTATCGCCGGATACTATCGTGCCCATCGCGCCTTGCAGCGCTTTAAAATCAACCTTTTCCATATCAACCACTACGCTCTCATCTGCATAGGTATCCTGATAGGTTAGTTTTTCTTCTACGCCCGCAATGCTCTGATATTTTGCGCTCAGCTGACCGAGAACCTTTTCTGCGTCCTCTTTTGTCTTCACGCCTACCGACGCATAGTTAATTTTACTTTGCGAGGTTTGTTTAATGACTTTGTCACCCTTGTAGGTGTAAGTCATTGAGATTTCATTCCCATTAATATTGGCGCTGAAGGTTTTGGTTTCTTCTTTATCACCACATCCTGCCAGCGAGAAAACGAGAACCGACGCTACGGCTATCGATGATAATTTTGAGATTACTGTCATTTAAAACTCCATTTAATAAACGATGTGGTGCTTGAAGATCTTGTAGATGACCTCAACCTAAGGCGCACTAGCTTAGGGGCGTTGATAGTATTTAAACAATCCGAAAATGAAGTCGTTTTGATGAGCGGAACATGTCATGCAAAAAAAACGCCGCGGGGAAGCGGCGTTTATTGAGGGTGTTATTTCACCTGTTGTCCAGGTTGCGCACCGTCATCCGGGCTTAACAGGAAGATATCTTTGCCGCCAGGGCCTGCCGCCATCACCATCCCTTCCGAGATGCCAAAGCGCATTTTACGCGGCGCCAGGTTGGCAACCATGATGGTCAGGCGACCAATCAGCGGCTGTGGGTCCGGGTAAGCGGAGCGGATGCCGGAGAAGACGTTGCGCTTCTCGCCGCCGAGATCCAGCGTCAGGCGCAGCAGCTTGTCGGAGCCTTCCACGAACTCGGCGTTTTCAATCAGCGCCACGCGCAGGTCAACTTTGGCAAAATCGTCAAAGGTGATGGTTTCCTGAATCGGGTCGTCCGCCAGCGGGCCGGTAACCGGGGCTGCGGCTGCTTTCACTTCTTCTTTAGATGCTTCCACCAGCGCTTCCACCTGTTTCATCTCAATACGGTTATACAGCGCCTTGAAGGTGTTGATCTTGTGGCCGACCAGCGGCGTGTTGATAGCATCCCAGCTCAGTTCGGTGTTGAGGAACGCTTCGGTACGCGCAGCCAGCTCAGGCAGCACCGGCTTCAGCCAGGTCATTAGCACGCGGAACATGTTCAGACCCATGGTGCAGATAGCCTGCAGGTCGGCGTCGCGGCCTTCCTGTTTAGCGACAACCCACGGTGCCTGCTCGTCAACGTAGCGGTTAGCCACGTCGGCCAGCGCCATGATTTCACGGATAGCTTTACCGAATTCACGGCTTTCCCACGCTTCGCCAATGCTTTCTGCTGCGTCGGTGAAGGTTTTGTACAGCTCAGGGTCAGCCAGTTCGGCGGACAGCACGCCGTCGAAACGCTTAGCGATAAAGCCAGCGTTACGGGAAGCCAGGTTCACCACTTTGTTGACGATGTCGGCGTTAACGCGCTGGATGAAGTCTTCCAGGTTCAGGTCGATATCGTCGATGCGGGAAGAGAGCTTCGCGGTGTAGTAGTAGCGCAGGCTGTCGGCATCGAAGTGCTTGAGCCAGGTGCTGGCTTTAATGAAGGTGCCGCGAGACTTGGACATCTTCGCGCCGTTCACCGTCACATAGCCGTGTACGAACAGGTTGGTCGGCTTGCGGAAATTGCTGCCTTCCAGCATCGCAGGCCAGAACAGGCTGTGGAAGTAGACGATATCTTTACCGATAAAGTGATACAGCTCGGCGGTGGAGTCTTTCTTCCAGTATTCGTCGAAGCTTACGGTGTCGCCGCGTTTGTCACACAGGTTCTTGAAGGAGCCCATGTAGCCGATTGGCGCATCCAGCCAGACGTAGAAGTATTTGCCCGGCGCGTTCGGGATTTCAAAGCCGAAGTACGGCGCATCGCGGGAGATATCCCACTGCTGCAGGCCAGATTCAAACCATTCCTGCATTTTGTTCGCGACCTGCTCCTGCAGCGCGCCGCTGCGGGTCCACGCCTGCAGCATTTCGCTAAAGGACGGCAGGTCAAAGAAGAAGTGCTCAGACTCGCGCATCACCGGGGTCGCGCCAGATACCACGGATTTCGGCTCGATAAGCTCGGTTGGGCTGTAGGTTGCGCCGCACACTTCGCAGTTATCGCCGTACTGATCCGGTGATTTACATTTCGGGCAGGTGCCTTTAACGAAACGGTCCGGCAGGAACATGCCTTTTTCCGGATCGTACAGCTGAGAGATGGTGCGGTTTTTAATAAAACCGTTCTCTTTCAGGCGACCATAAATCAGCTCGGACAGCTCGCGGTTCTCGTCGCTGTGCGTTGAGTGGTAGTTGTCGTAGCTGATGTTAAAGCCCGCAAAATCAGTCTGATGCTCCTGACTCATTTCGGCAATCATCTGCTCTGGGGTAATGCCCAGCTGCTGCGCTTTCAGCATGATTGGCGTGCCGTGGGCATCGTCCGCGCAGATGAAGTTAACCTCGTGGCCGCGCATTCGCTGGTAACGGACCCAGACATCAGCCTGGATGTGCTCCAGCATATGGCCGAGGTGGATGGAGCCGTTGGCGTACGGCAGCGCGCACGTTACCAGAATCTTCTTCGCGACTTGAGTCATAGTGGGTATTACTTCTTCTGTTTTAAAAAAGGGGTTTTGATATTACCAAAAGGGTAGTGGGCGCGCCATACATGCTTGAGCGTAGCTGTGGTAGACTTAGGCGTACTGAAAGCATGTTAAAACAACAAAGGAGTCGGGATGAACTCAGAATCCCAGGCCAAATCACCTGAACGTCTACGTGCGATGGTGGCCGGCACGCTGGCAAACTTCCAGCACCCCACCCTGAAGCACAACTTAACGACGCTGAAAGCGCTGCACCACGTCGCCTGGCTTGACGACACCGTACACATCGAACTGCAGATGCCGTTTGTCTGGTATAGCGCCTTTGAAGAATTAAAAGAGCAAACCAGCGCTGAACTGCTGCGGGTAACCGGGGCGAAAGCCATCGACTGGAAGCTGTCGCACAGCATCGCTACGCTGAAACGCGTGAAAAACCAGCCGGGCGTTAACGGTGTGAAAAATATTATTGCCGTCAGCTCCGGCAAAGGCGGAGTGGGGAAATCGTCCACCGCCGTGAACCTGGCGCTGGCGCTGGCCGCCGAAGGGGCGAAAGTGGGCATCCTCGATGCTGACATCTACGGCCCGTCTATCCCGAACATGCTGGGCGCAGAAAACCAACGCCCAACCTCGCCGGACGGCACCCATATGGCGCCGATTATGGCGCATGGCCTTGCTACTAACTCCATCGGTTATCTGGTGACGGACGACAACGCCATGGTGTGGCGCGGCCCAATGGCCAGTAAAGCGCTGATGCAGATGCTGCAAGAGACGCTGTGGCCGGATCTCGACTACCTCGTGCTCGACATGCCGCCAGGCACCGGTGACATCCAGCTGACGCTGGCGCAGAACATTCCGGTGACCGGGGCCGTGGTGGTCACCACGCCGCAGGATATCGCGCTAATCGACGCCAAAAAAGGCATCGTGATGTTCGAGAAGGTGGAAGTGCCGGTGCTGGGTATCGTAGAAAACATGAGCATGCACATCTGCAGCAACTGCGGTCACCACGAGCCAATTTTCGGCACCGGTGGCGCGGAGAAGCTGGCGGAGCAGTATCACACCCAACTGCTGGGTCAGATGCCGCTGCACATCAATCTGCGTGAAGATCTGGATAACGGTACGCCAACGGTTATCGCGCGTCCGGACAGTGAATTCACTGAGATTTATCGTCGACTGGCGGGGCGCGTTGCGGCGCAACTCTACTGGCAGGGCGAAGTGATTCCGGGCGATATCGCGTTCCGCGCGGTGTAACTGAGAAAGAAAGAGGCCGGGCGCATCAGTGATGCGCCCGGCCTTTATTCATTAACGGTGATAGAAAATTTCGCCGTCGTAGATTTTGCTGATGGTGCCGTCGGTCTCGCTAATCTGTACATAGTTACCGCCCATGTACGTCCAGCGCGTTCCCGCGTCCGGCGCTGGCAGGTTACGTAGCTGCCACTGCTTGATGTTGTACTCCGGCGTCAGGTACATGGCTGGCGCTTTGTCGCCAATCTTGAACTGGGTGAAGTCGGCAGTGAACTCTTTCAGTTCATACTGCTGAATCCCCGTTGCCGGTGCAGCCCAAGCTGCGCTCGCCGTCGCCAACAGTACGCCCAGAAGCATCATTTTTGTTTTACGCATACTATCCCCATATTATCCTGGATATAAAATTGCAGCTCCGTATGATTCCTGATGCGCGCCCTCAATGGCAAGCGCTGCTTTCTTAAAAAGTGTAAGCAAACCGCGACTATTAGGTTTTGAGGACCATTCTGGCACTCGCGACTAAGGACCCCTTCATGTTCAGGCTGGAAGATTTATCTCTGTTCGTGCGCGCCGCCGCGCTGAACAGCTTTAGCGATGCGGCGCGCGAAGCGGGTATTCCCCCGGCGCAGGTCAGTTCGGCCATTAAGCGGCTGGAAACTGCGCTTAACGTGCGCCTGTTTGCCCGTTCAACGCGCAGCCTGCGCCTGACGGCGGAAGGGGAAACCTGGCTGCCGTTTGCCGTTCAGATGCTTGATACGCTGCAAAACGGGCTGCAAAAAATTCATACCCCGGACGATGAGGTGCGCGGTACGCTGCAAATCGCCGTGCCGTCCGACCTCGGTCGTAATTTGCTGCTGCGGGTGTTTCGCCAGTTCCGTGAGCGTCACCCGGCGCTGCGCCTGCGCATTCTGTTTTCCGATCATCGCACAGACGTGTTTAAAGACCCAGTCGACGTGGCGTTTCGCTACGGTGAGAACGACGATGCGTCGTTTGTCTCGCTGCCGGTCGCGGCGGAAAACCGACGGGTAGTGGTGGCCTCGCCCGACTGGATTGCCCGCCATGGCGAACCGCAAACGCTGGCCGACCTCGAAAAATGTAATGCGTTGACCTACGTGCTGCGCGGCAGGCCGTTCGACCGCTGGCCGCTCAGCCTTGACGGCGTGGAGCATAGCGTGCAGGTTTCCGGCAGCATCACCAGCGATGATGCGGAAGTGATCCGCCGGCTGGCGATTGCCGGGGAAGGGATCGCGTTTAAATCGGGGCTCGACGTCAGCGACGATCTGCGGGAAGGGCGGCTCAAGGTGTTGCTGCCGCACTATCTTGGCGACCGGGTGCCGCTGAATATGATTTGTCCGCACCGCAAACAGCTCTCTGCGGCGGTGCGGTTATTGTATGAGGCGGTGAAAGCGGAGTGCGCGGCTAAGCAGCCTTAACTACCGTTACGCCGGATACCTGAGCGGGTGGTGCCCACCGGCTCGGGTAGGCAATAACCGCTAAATCACCGTTATTGCGCTGTCGGTTTTAGTATCCCGCCCGTCGACTTATTATTTTCTAGATATTGATGCTGGAAAATACACATGCGAATCGTGTTACGGTACTCACCGTTAACGAAGAACTCATGTATTAACTCGCCTTCCTGGATAAAACCAAGCTTGCGGTAAATATGAATCGCTTTGGCATTCTCTTTATCTACGATGAGATAGAGCTTATAGAGATTCAGGACGGTAAAACCGTAATCCATCGCCAGCTTAGCGGCGCGTGTCGCCAGGCCTTTTCCCTGATATTCCGGCGATATGATGATCTGGAACTCAGCTCGGCGGTGAATGTGGTTTATTTCAACCAGCTCCACCAGGCCTGCGTTATTGCCATTAAACGAAATGACAAAACGGCGTTCGCTCTGATCGTGGATGTGTTTATCGTAAAGATCGCTCAGCTCAACAAACGCTTCATAGGGTTCTTCAAACCAATAGCGCATCACGCTCGCGTTATTATCAAGCTGATGAACAAAGCGTAAATCTTCACGTTCAAGGGGTCTAAGTTTAATGTCTGATTGTTCTGGCATAATATTTTCAGCCTCTTTGGAAACCGGAAATATATTATCTGCTGGCGGTGGGCGTCATCAAGATTTGAAAAAAATCACAATGAATTCAACATACTCAGAGTGCCCATCAGGTGGAGGCGTCCACCTGATGGGGCAGAGGTCTTAGTGCTTCACTAGCGTCGCGAAGTAGTACACCAACGGAATCGCCAGTACCCACAGACCAATCGGGATTTCACGCCATTTTCCAGCGATGGTTTTAATCACGATAAAGAACAGCAGGCCACCGGCAATCCCGGTACCGAAGCTGTTGGCAATCAGGGTGATCATCACCATCATCAGCACCGGCAGGCCATCGGTGAAGTTACCGAGGTCGACTTTACGCAGGCCGCTGAACATATTCAGCCCGATCAGCATCAGCGCAGGGGCGGTCGCTTCTTTTGGGATCATCAGCGCCACCGGCGTGAACAGCAGCATCAGCAGGAACATCACCGCTGCCGCCAGCGCCGTCAGGCCGGTTTTACCACCGGCTTCCGCCGCCGCTGAGGATTCAATCAGCGCAGTAGCCGCCGGAATGCCAAACCATGGGCCGATAGCGGCGGCAATGGAGTCCACCATAAACGGGCGGTTGATGTGCGGCATATTGCCTTCTTTATCCAGCAGACCCGCTTCACCACCGACTGCCAGCGTGGTGCCCATGGTGGAGAAAAACTCAGAAGTGAAAAAGACGAACAGGAACGGCAGGAAGGCGATATTCAGCGCGCCCAGCATGTCAACGTGGCCGAGCACCGGCGTCAGCGAATGCGGCATATCGATAAAGCTGGCGGGCAGATGCGTGACGCCCGCCGGGATGCCAACCAATGTCGCGAACAGGATTGCCCAGAGAATGGCGCCAGGAATGCGGCGAGCCTGTAATGCGATCGCTAAAAACAGGCCGCATAGCGCAACCAACGCACCGGGCGCCATAAAGTCACCCAGCATCAGCGAGTTGGTCTTGGCGTTGGCCAGCACCAGACCGGCATTACGAAAACCTAATACGGCGACAAACAGGCCGATTGAGGCGGTTAGGCCGAGCTTAATCGACTGCGGAACCGAACGGGTGACCACTTCGCGCAGGCCGAATTTGGTCAGCAGGAAGAAGAGGATGCCCGACCAGCAGGCGATGCCGAGGCCAATCTGCCAGCCAATGCCTTCGCTGCCCGCCAGCGTCACGCCGACCAGCACCGAGCCACCAATACCCGGGCCGACGATAAACGGCAGGTTGGCGTAGAACGCCATCAGCAGCGTACCGCCAACGAACACTAAAATGGTGCCGGTGGTGGCCGCACCTTTATCCATCCCCCCTACGGCCAGCAGGCCTGGGATCACCACCAGAAGATAGGCGGCGGCGAGAAAACCGGTGACCCCTGCCAGGCACTCGGTGCGCAGCGAACTGCCGCGGGAAGACAATGCAAAACGTCGCTCAAGCCAACTCCCAGCGGTTGGCGTTTGAAGGGTGTTATCGGCCATGGTGTGGCGCTCCCGTGATTATTGTTGTGATGTGTGTTCCGGCGTTTCCCGGCAATCCAGTACGGGGTCGACTATCTGGCGCGTCGTGCCGTCGGTCAGCCCTAAATCGGTTAAATGTGGCCCGGCATTGCAGGCAAGACAGGTGCCTTCGATCGCCTTAAAGACGCGATATGGCGGCTCCCAGTCGGCTATCTCGGCGCTCAGGTCGCGCAGCTGGCGGAACTCGGCGGCCAGCGTATGCGCCGGTTTGTCGGAGAGCATGCCGGCAATCGGCATCGCCACGTGGGCAAGAATGCCGCCGTTTTGCGCCAGCGCCATGCCGCCGCCGGAGGCGATCAGCTGATTGGCCGCCAGCGCCATATCTTCGGCGTTACGCCCCAGCACCACCAGGTTGTGGGAGTCGTGCGAGTAGCTGGTGGCAATCGCGCCGCGCAGCTCGCCCCAGCCTTCCAGCAGAGCAATCTGTGGTTTCGCTTCATGGCGGCCGTGACGGTGCTTCACCCAGATCAGGCTGAAGCCCGCAGGGATCTCGACCTCGCCGTTGCGGATCTGTACGTCGATTTCGCCCCACTGGGTAAAGCGCGCGCCGCGGATGTGGCGCAGGCGGGCGGTGCCGTGCTGGATATTGCCCACGCGTAGCGCGAAGTCTTCGGCATGCAGTGGAGACAGTTGCAGGGTATTACGCGGCGGCGTGACCCCAACGGCGGCGGTCAGGGCGTTCAACAGCTTGCCGTCTCGGGCAATCTGTTTCCCGGCGACGTATACCGCGCGAGCATTGAGTTTTTCCAGCGAATCGAAGACCACCAGGTCGGCGCGACGACCGGCGGCAATCAACCCAAGGTCGTTACGCTGCAGGCGAATGGCGGCGTTCAGGGTGGCGAAGCGCAGGGCATCGGTCGCTGGCAGGCCATGTTCAATCAGCAGGTTCAGCAGGGCGATAATGCCGCCTTTTTCCAGCAGCATGTCCGGCGGCACATCGTCGGTGCAGACGGTAATTTGTGAAGAGAGATGCGGTAGCGATTTTAGCGCCTTAACGATATCCGGCAGCAGGTAAGGGTGCGAGCCGCGAATTTCCAGGGTCAGCCCGGCGCGCAGCTTTTCAAGCGCGTCGTCGGCGGAGGTCAGTTCGTGATCGGAGGTGACGCCTGCGGCAAGATAGGCCTGCAGGTCAGCACCGCTCAAGCCGCGGGCGTGGCCTTCAATCAGCTTGCCGCTGTTGAGCCCCGCCTGCACGATCTCTTGCATTCGACAACTGCCGTGCAGCACGCCGTGCATATCCATCACTTCCGCCACGCCGCGCACTTCCGGCCAGCCGAGCATGGTTTCCATTTCAGCGCCGGCAAAATCGGCCCCCGACATCTCCAGCCCCGGCGTAGATGGGACGCTGGACGGTGCGGCGACCATCACCTGAAGGGGCAGATGACGACTAGCCTCTACGGCGTAACGAACCCCCGCCACGCCCAGCACGTTTGCCAGCTCATGCGGGTCCCAGAATACGGCGGTGGTGCCCTGCGCCAGCACAATTTCAGCGTAGCGATCCGGCGGCAGATGTGAACTTTCGAGGTGAACGTGGGTGTCCATCAGGCCAGGAGAGAGGTAAACGCCGGGCAGGGAGTGGCGCTCCAGCGTGTCGCTGCGGCTGCCGCGCGGGTGGACGCTGGCAATCATATCGCCAACGATACCGACATCGGCTTCGCGAATTTCACCGGTAGCCATATCGACGACGTTGGCATCGGTGAGCAAAAGATCAAACGGGGACTCGCCTCGCGCGGCCTGAACGGCGCGGCGGCGGTTTTCAGCATTGCTGGACATAACAACTCCGGCACAGGGATAATGCGAGCTACTTTAGGGGCAGAGCAAACGGTTGCCCAGATGATTAAATTTATCACCCGATAACTTCAGCTTATTGTGCGTGATAGCCACGAGTGAAGCACACCATGACCGACCCCTGGCAGCGATTGCCTGCGCTCTCGCTTAAACAGTTGCAGTATTTTGTCACGCTGGCGCAGCTGCGTCACTTTACCGATACCGCGAACCGGTTGGCAATTAGCCAACCTGCGCTGAGCAGCGCTCTGCGCCAGATTGAAACGGTGCTGGGCGGTAAGCTGGTTAACCGTACCGCCTCGGCGGTGACGTTGACCGAGCTGGGTGCGGCCATTTTGCCGCATGCCCAGCGGGTGCTGAGCGTGGCGCAACTGGCGTTTCACGATATGCAGCAGATTGTTGAGGCGGGCGGTGATGGCACGGTGCGCATTGGGCTGGTGCCATCGGTCAGTTCATTGCTATTTCCGCTGTTACCCGAGGCGTTAGCACAGGCATTCCCGCGCCTGCGCGTGGAATTTCTCGATCGCACCAACGACGCGCTGGCGCGCGATCTGCAAAGCGGGCACATTGATTTCGGCGTGGGGGCTATCGACAGTTCTCTGCCCGCACAATTGCAGGTTTTTCCGCTGCGTGAAGACCCGCTGGTGGCGATACTGCACGTGGACGACCCGCTGGCCGGGCAGCCGCATCTGCCGTGGAAACAGCTGGCAGGGCGTGATATTGCGGTATTCTCAAAAGGTAATATTCAGCGTCTGGTTGGCGCGCTGGTGGAGAGCCAGCGGTTGACGCTCAATACCCGCTATCAGGTTGATTATATTGAAACGCTGTACGGGTTGGTGCGCTCGCGCTTAGCAGTGGGGATCCTCCCGCAGCTGTACACTACCCATCTGCAGGATGCGGCGCTGCGGGTCGCGCAGCTTCAGCAGCCGGAGCTAACGCGTACCGTCGCGTTAATGCGTGGCCCACAGACGCTACCGCCGCTTATCGAAGCCTGCTTCACATTGCTGTTAAAAGAACTTCGCGAAATCGGCACGCTATAACCGTAGCCCGGCCGAGCAAAGCAACGCCGGAAAGACGCCGCCCAGTAAAAAATAAGGAGGCCGAAGCCTCCTTAGCGAATTACTTCTGGGTAACGGTCAGCATCCCGTTATCGCGGCCATGGGTTTTATTCCATGACGCACTTTCAATACCATCGGCATTCATGCTGACGGAAATCACATAGCCCGCCCCGCGAATTTCAAAGAAATTGGCGTTAATACGTTTAACTACCGCTTTCTTACCGTTGATGGTCGCGGAGAAGAAGCCGTTTGACAGGGTCGCTTTCAGGACGTTGGAAGAGAGGGTGGCTTCACGCATTGGGTCAGCGACGTGCGCTGCCTGAGCATGCTGCTCAACATCTTTGCTGCGGGTAGCGTTTGCCGCGTTAGCGTACGCCGCCGTCATCGCCGCATTGTTAATGCTCTGCTGGCGGTTCTGCTCAGATAAATAGCAGGTGTCTTTAGAGATGCCCTGTGCTTCGCAGGATGCCATGCGCTGTGCCGGGGAGCTGCAACCTGCCAGCGCTGCGGAACCGACCAGAACGGCTAACACCATCATTTTTGCTTTCATCATTAACCTTTTTTCTTATTTAACCAATACACAAGATTTAGCCGGAAGGATTATTTAATCACTTCCGTTATTACCAACAAAACCTTAAAAGCTTAAGTGCAGTCTGAGTTATTCGTGGTTACAGTCAATGCTTATCGTGGATAAAGTATTGTTAAATACCGTACCAAGAAGCACGCCTGTTGCCACCAATGCCATAGAGGCAATGGCGTAAGCAAGAATGAGTTTTATCATCGGTCTTTATTTTTATAGAACGGCTATCGTCATTATTGTTTACGTTGTACCAAAAAAGAAAACAGGCAGCAGTGCCACGGGCACACGATTTTCTTCTTTCGTAACGCAAAGCAACTATCAACTAAGATGGCTAAGCGAATATTGATTTAGATCATGCATGGAATCGGAAGAGGTGAAGGTAGGTATGAGTAATAGTATTTATTGTTATTGAGCATAATAAACAAACAGTTATGATGTTTTTTATCGTTGTTGTGAATGGTAACTATTCTAAGCAGGAAAGATATTTTCGGCTGGTTTTATACTGGAATTTAATGATTTTATTCATCTTTTATTTCCGTTGAACGCAAATCCAGCACGGGGTTTTTGACCCGTAATACTTTCGTACGAAGATATTATCCTAACGTGCAGATTATTCTTAAATCACCATTGTTAATTAATATTTAAATATTAGTTTGCAAGTGTGATTCACCAATAATGAGTATTAAACGCTGATGTGTTAAAAATACCGTCACAGGTATAACCCAGCGTAAACGAGAGCATACGATGCAACAGGATCGCCGTAAGCCTGTCTTTAAGGCCATGGATTACATTAGCCAGAATCTCCACCTGAACCCCACGCTGGAAGAGATAGCCGGTTCAGTCGCGCTCTCAAGCTTTCACTTTCATCGACTGTTCCGGGCGCAGGTGGGTGAAACCGTTGCGGCGTTTACCCGACGTTTGCGCATGGAAAGAGCGGCGATGTGGTTGCTGACGTTCCCGCAGGCAGATATCACAGGGCTGGCGTTGCGTATCGGTTTTTCCAGCTCGCAGAATTTTGCCAAAGCGTTTCGTGCGCACTTCGCCGTGACGCCGGGAGAATTTCGTCGCCGTCACATTCCCGCAACAATGAGCAAGCCAGGAAACGTCGAGCCAAAAAAAAGTGCCTATTCTCTCGTTACCGCCCCCAACGTTGGCCTGCTGGCGGCGCAAATCATCCAGCTTCCGGCGCGGCGGGTCGCCTATATGCGGCGCTTTGGCCCTTATGGCAAAGAAACCTGTCAGCAGACGCATCAGGATCTGCTGGTCTCATTGCCTGTACGAACGCCGTCGCAGCCAGCGGGGACGATTTGTGTTTACTGGGATGCGCCAGAAATTACCTCGGCATCACGCTGCCGGACGGACGTGGCGGTTGAGATTGGCAGCACGGAAAAAACGGGCAGGGGGATTGCGGTGCAAACATTAGCGGGAGGAACCTACGCGGTCTGTAAATTTTCGGTATTTGAAGCGCAACTGGAGCCCGCATGGGAATGGGCATTTGCGTGGATAGCCTCCCGTGGATTTATTAAAAATGATAAACCCTGTTATGAATATTATTATGATGAAACGGATGTCTCACGAAATTATTATGTTTTTGATATTTGCATTCCATTGCAGACAGCATCAGAAGAATAACGCTTAGCCAAAATAATAAATGAGTTTATTCGCAACGCAACGGAGTTAAAAATGAAGTTCTCAAAGCTATTTCTGGTGTGCGCACTGGGCGCTACCTCTTTGTCTGCAATGGCGCAACAGGAAACCAAAACGCTAATTTACGGCGGCGTTATCTACAGCGCTGATGTGCGCAATCCTCATCCGCAGGCTATTGCGATTGAGGGAGATAGAATTATTGCGGTTGGTAATTATGATGATGTGCTCAAAGAGGCCGGAAAGGATGCAATACGCCTGGATTTGAACGGCAAATATCTGCTTCCTGGGCTTATCGATAGCCACGCCCATGTTGCCTACGCGGGGTTTCAAACGGTGACGCTCTCTTTCCCGGATGGCATGAAAGATGCCGCCGCGATTCAGAAATTTGTTGCCGATAATCAAAATAATAGCCAGCGTGACCTCAATGGCGTGCAGTTCTATAGCAACCTTAACTTAGATTACTGGAATAATATTCAGCTGCTCTCGTCAGTATTTAACGCCCCTGAGTATAAAAATATACCCGTGGTATTAGCAGGTTCGGATGCGCATACCGGTTGGGCTAATCAGGCGATGCTACGACAGGCTAATTTGACCGATGAGGGGCTGGGTAAAGCCGACCCAGGAGTTAAAGCCGGAACTGGATTAACCGCCGACGGAAAAATTAACGGATTTGTCGCGGAGGGCGCATGGGACTATGTGCTCAATGCTATTCCACCTGTTGATGATAATAAAATTGCTCAGGGCATTCTCGCGGGAACCAAAGAGATGAACAGCGTGGGAATCACTGCGTGGATGGACCCCATCAGCAACGTCCGCCCGCTGGCACCGGTGTTTAATGCCCATCCCGGCCTGCACGACGAAGGCTTACTGCCGGCCTACACCACGCTTGCTGCTGAAGGTAAGCTGAATGCCCACGTGACCGGTCTGGCGCTGGTGAATATCCACTCCACGCCAGCGGCAATTGATAACGTGGTGGCGCTGAGAGCGAAGTTTTCCCACACGCCGGATGTGCGCCTCGCAGGGATAAAGATTTTTCAGGATGGGGTGATCGAATATCCGGCTCAGACGGCAAAGCTCAGCGAGGCCTATCTTAATCGGCCGGGCTACAACGGCGATAACACCCTGGATAAAGCTCAATTCTGCCAACTCATTGCCAAAGCGGATGCGGCGCATCTGATTGCCCATTTCCATGCCATCGGTGACCGGGCCGTCTCTGAAGCGCTGGACGGCATTAGCTGCGCACGTCAACAAAACGGCGATAGCGGCGTCATGCACAGCATTACTCATCTGGAAGTGGTCAGCCCGCAAAGCCTGCCTCGCTTCCAGCAGTTGAACGTGGCGGCATCCATGCAGCTATTGTGGGCCGGTAAGGATGCAGCCTCGACCACGCTGATTGATGGTAAAGTGCCGGCGCCGTTGTTGAAAAACCTCTACCCGGCGGGGGAATTATACCGCCATCACGCGCTGATTGCCGGCGCCAGCGACTGGCCGGTTTCCAGCCCGAACCCGATGCTGGCGATTTACACGGCGGTGACGCGCTTGGGCGAGTTGGGAGAGCTGCCGCCTGCCCGCGAAAAAATGCATCGCGAGGCGATGTTGCAGGCTTACACCCTGAACGCTGCCAAAACGATCGGGCGGGATAAAGAGATTGGTTCAATTGAACCGGGGAAAAGCGCTGACTTTGTGTTGTTTGACCGTAATCTGGAAACGGTAAGTATCGATAAATTGCAGGGTGCCAAAGTGTTGTGGACCATGTTTGAAGGGAAACAGGTTTATCAGGCGCAATAAAATAAATAATTAACCACCGTTATTATATGGCCTTCGAAAGGCGGCTCTATATTAAAATATAGGCCGTCTTTACCCTCATAAAAAGCAACGTTACTACCTTACAAACGCTCAATTCAGCCCTGGCGGCATTATATCTCCGATACCTTAGTGCTTTTTTAGAATCGTCACGTGGCGTTTTCTGATTGTATAGTAAACTGCGGCTGTACTATATTTAACCTTTGCTATAGTGCTTATGGGCGACGGTTCTCAAGAGTAGTCGCACTCATTCCTATATTCAGGCCTGACTTTCTCTATGGAATCGAATTCTCACGCACCGTTGAGCAGTTTTATCGATCTCATGATGGACGCGGTTTTTGCCGTTGACGCCCACGCCAATATCGTTTTTGCCAGTGCGTCCTGCGAGCGTATTTTTGGCTATACGCCGAAAGAACTGATTGGCGGAAACATGTTCGAGATGATGTTGCCGGAAGACCGGGAATTAACCCGGAATTCGATAGTTGAGGTGATGTCGGGTAACCCACAATTTCATTTCGAAAACCGTTATGTCCACAAAAATGGGCAGGTGCTGAATATCATGTGGTCGGCGCGCTGGTCGCCGGCCGATCAATTACGTATCGGCGTGGCCCGCGATATCACCGAGCGTAAACGTTCAGAATTGCTGCAGTCGGTGCTTTATGCCATTTCTGAAGCGGCGCATACCGCAGAAGATCTGCTCAAGCTATTCCAGCGTATTCATGAGATAGTCGGTACGCTGCTACCGGCCGATAATTTTTCGGTGACGCTCTATGATGAAAAAACGTCCCAGTTGAGCTTTCCGTACCATATTGATGAGTTTCAGCAGACCCCCGAGCCGTTCACTCTGATCCCCGAGACGTTTTATGCGGAAGTTATCCATACCGGCCAGCCTCTGCTGCTCACGCCTGAGACGATGGCGGGGCGCATCGAGGAACTACGCAGCTCATTTGGCCCTAATCCATTCTGTTGGCTGGGTGTTCCGCTAAAGTCGCATAAAGGCACTATTGGCGTGTTGGTGCTGAAAAGCTATCCGGGCGGCGTGTGCTACAACGAACAGGATCAGGAACTGCTGCAGTTTGTGTCGACGCAAATAGCAACGGTGATTGAACGCCAGCAGATGCAGGCCCGATTGCAGCATATGGCACAGTATGATCAACTTACCGACCTGCCAAACCGCAGTCTGTTGTACGATCGCCTGAAAACAACGCTGGCGACGGTACGTCGCGAAGATGGGCAAGTGGCGCTGCTGTTTATCGATCTCGACAAATTTAAGCAGGTTAACGATACGCTGGGCCACGGCATGGGCGATCTTCTGCTGCAAGAGACCGCTGTACGTCTAAAGCGGTGTATACGTGAATCGGATACCGTCGCGCGCATCGGCGGCGATGAGTTTGTGGTGTTGATTCAGGGAGCGTTGTCGCCTGAATATGCGGCGCGGGTTGCTAAAAAAATTGATGACGCCTTCAACACGCCTTTCAGCCTGCAGGGCCATATGTTGACTATCGAACCCAGCATTGGGATTGCCTGTTATCCTGAGCATGGCAGAGATGAGCGCCAGCTTCTCGACTATGCCGACAAAGCGATGTATTTAGCGAAACAGGGGAAAACGCAGCGGTTTAATCATCATTAATCCATTGAAACCAATCTATTATGGATGTTCTTCATTGTACTTCGACTGGCATACCTCCGTGTATTAATCAACGAGGTGTCATCGCTGAAGTAACGGAATGGTTCATTGGCTAATTTATTTTGAAAACGGCATTGCCACGGAAAGAATAAATAATATTATTGGCATTGCGATCGTTGATGAAAAGACTAATGCCTTTGGCGATGATGTATTTGTTACTGTCATCTTTAATATATTTCATTTCACCATTTTCATTAATACTGTCGTAAGTGTATTTCTTAACCTCACCATAATTATTAACGTCGTTGAAAAACATAAAGTTCTTACAGATCGCCAGACTAATTAATTTGCCATCATAAGATGTCATGTAGACATCACAACCGTTGTTGATGGCTTTATTCAAGTCTTGTTTAACCTGGTTGGGGAGAAATCTTGCAGCAATACCGGGAGGTGTATTATCGGTTAAAAACTCTTTACCGTTGATAGAGAATTTATAATCGTTATCAGCATAGAAAGTGCTTCCACCCGGCTTGTTGAACTCTTCACCTGTATTATCTTTAATCGTACCATCGCTATATTGAGTGATGACAAGAGGAATCATCGCCCCTTTGCTATTAATAGCGCCGTAAGACAATGTCCAGGTTTTAACTGCGGTAGGAAGTACTACAGGGGCCTGCTTAGCTAAATTATCAATAACGGCCTCGCTCTCATCATTAGACTCGCTAGAATGATTTACAGGAACCGTAGCAGGCGCTGTGGTTGGTACAGGTCGATCTACATACACGGTTTTAGTGCCGCTGTTGCTCATCCCGATAAAGAATGCTACTACCCCCCCGATAGTCATCCAGGTCGCTAAATTTTTGAGGGTGTATTTTTTATAATGTAACTCCCTACGCAAGCGTACGATTTCGTTAGTCTGGTTACTCATCTGATCGTAAGCATTTTCTAATTCCGCTTTTACCTGATGTAATTCAGCAGAAGCTGAGCCAGAAGATGTCGCTATCTCTAACTCTGTCTTGAGTTGTTTAGCTCGTTGAAGGAGTTGATTATATTTTTCTACTAACTCGGTTTCACGTTGGCTAGAATTATGAGAGGGGGCCGCGCCTTCATAGATTTCAACATTAAATAGCTGTTCATAGGTTATACCTTCACCCTCCATTTTCTTTTTTGCCATACGGAAAGAGGTAGTCGCTTCTTCCATATTTGCATTCCTGAAAGCCAGGGCGAGCATTTTGGTAATTTTATTGATAGCACTTGCTGTAGCCATGATAAAACGTGGAACCCCCTCCATGTGTAGTCCTGCCATTAGAAGCAGAGTCACACAATGATTGTGTAATGGTTTCCCTTACAGGATAAGGTTGCTTGCTAGGGTATGAAGTATCTTAGGAAAGTTAATAGCTTTCTTCCAATCTTTTCCTATCACTTCGAAATAAAAACTTTCGTGTAGTTAAAAAAATTAAAAAGCCTCTAAAGAGGAAGATAAAAGTCTATAAATGTCATGCAAGTGCCTATTACATGATTACGCTATTCGAGATGTGATTAATCGAAATTTCTTGCGCCTCATCCATGCCCCCGGTTACACTAAGTAACTACAACTTTGTTGTTTATAAATTATTGTTTTATAACCAATTTGACTCGGGGTGCCCTTCCTTGTGAAGGCTGAGAAAAACCCGTACCACCTGATCTGGATAATGCCAGCGTAGGGAAGTCAGAGACCGTCTGGTCATTGCTTCTTCGCGTTTTGGCAGGAGCAAACCATGCAAGCCGACCTGCTAAGTCCCGCGCAATTTGCGCACACCGTACACCTTCTGCAGCAACATTCTCCCCTTGTTCACTGTATGACTAACGATGTCGTCCAGACCTTTACCGCCAACGTGCTGCTGGCGCTCGGCGCATCGCCAGCAATGGTTATTGATCCCGGTGAAGCCGCGCAGTTCTCGGCCATTGCCAGCGCATTATTGATTAACGTCGGCACCTTAACCCAGCCTCGTGCGCAGGCGATGCGGGCGGCGGTGGAGAGCGCGAACCGGGCGAGAACGCCGTGGGTGCTCGATCCAGTGGCGGTAGGCGCGTTGACGCTGCGCAGTGATTTCTGCCGCGAACTGGTGCAGATGAGCCCGGCGGCAATTCGTGGCAATGCCTCAGAAATAATGGCGCTGGCGGGCGAAAGCCAGGGTGGGCGCGGTGTGGATACCACAGATACCGCTGTGGCGGCGCTGCCGGCGGCGCAGAAACTGGCGCGCCAAAGCGGGGCGATTGTTGCGGTGACCGGCGAGGTTGATTATGTCACCGACGGTGAACGAACGCTGGCGGTGAACGGTGGTTCCCCATTGATGACTCGTGTGGTCGGCACCGGTTGCGCGCTCTCGGCCGTCGTGGCAGCGAGCTGTGCTTTACCTGGCGACCGCTTGCTGAACGTCGCGGGGGCCTGCGCGGTGATGAAGCGGGCGGGGCAGATTGCTGCGCAGGGACGAGGGCCGGGCAGCTTTGTTCCCGCGTTTCTCGATGCCTTGTACGTGATGCACGGGGAGGTCGCGGTATGAAACGTATTAATGCACTGACGATTGCCGGAACCGATCCTAGCGGCGGCGCGGGTATTCAGGCCGACCTGAAAACCTTCTCGGCGCTTGGCGCCTACGGCTGTTCTGTCATCACCGCGCTGGTGGCGCAGAACACCCGTGGCGTGCAGTCGGTTTATCGTATTGAACCTGACTTTGTCGCCGCGCAACTCGACTCCGTGTTCAGCGATGTGCGCATCGACACCACCAAAATTGGCATGCTGGCGGAGACGGATATCGTTGAGGCCGTGGCCGAGCGCCTGCAACGCTATCATATCCAGAACGTGGTGCTGGATACGGTGATGCTGGCTAAAAGCGGTGACCCGCTGCTTTCCCCATCCGCCGTTGAGACGCTGCGCCAGCGCCTGCTACCGCAGGTCTCTCTGATCACGCCAAACCTGCCGGAGGCCGCGGCGCTGCTTGATACGCCGCATGCTCGTAACGAGCGTGAAATGCTGGAGCAGGGACGAGCGCTGCGAGCGCTCGGCTGCGAAGCGGTGCTGATGAAAGGCGGCCATCTTGATGATGCTGAAAGCCCCGATTGGCTGTTTACCGCCGAGGGAGAAATGCGTTTCACCGCCCCGCGCGTGGTGACCAAAAATACCCACGGCACGGGCTGTACGCTGTCGGCGGCGCTGGCGGCATTGAGGCCGCGCCACGCAAGCTGGCAGGAGACGGTTCCTGTCGCCAAAGCCTGGCTGTCGCAGGCGCTGGCGCAGGCCGATACCTTACAGGTAGGCGAAGGTATTGGGCCGGTGCACCATTTCCACGAGTGGTGGTAACTGTCCGGCCAGCGTGCCAGTTGGTTGTGCTTAAAATCTGCTAAAAGTTGGACATTCCACACTCCCGGTACCAGGCTTATCCTGCTCAAAAGTGTTGAGCAGGATATCCAGCCGACATGATGTCGGCGCTTACGGGAGCATAGCTATGACTGATATTGCGCAGTTGCTTGGCAAAGACGCCGACAGCCTTTTACAGCATCGTTGTATGACCATTCCAGCCGACCAACTCTATCTGCCCGGCCACGACTACGTTGACCGGGTAATGGTGGATAACAACCGTCCGCCTGCCGTACTGCGAAATATGCAGACCCTCTACAATACCGGGCGTCTGGCGGGTACGGGCTATCTATCGATTCTGCCGGTTGACCAGGGCGTTGAGCATTCGGCCGGGGCCTCGTTTGCCGCCAACCCGCTCTATTTTGACCCGAAAAACATTGTTGAACTGGCGATTGAAGCGGGCTGTAACTGCGTGGCTTCCACCTATGGCGTGCTGGCCTCGGTCTCTCGCCGCTACGCGCACCGCATCCCGTTCCTCGTCAAACTGAACCACAACGAAACCTTAAGCTACCCGAACACCTTCGATCAGACGCTGTATGCCAGCGTTGAGCAGGCGTTCAATATGGGCGCGGTAGCGGTGGGGGCGACCATCTATTTTGGCTCGGAAGAGTCTCGTCGTCAGATTGAGGAGATCTCTGCCGCTTTTGAGCGCGCCCATGAGTTGGGGCTGGTCACCGTGCTGTGGGCCTATCTGCGTAACCCGGCGTTTAAAAAAGATGGCGTGGATTACCACGTTTCCGCTGACTTGACCGGGCAGGCCAACCATCTGGCCGCCACCATCGGCGCCGATATCGTGAAGCAGAAAATGGCCGAGAACAACGGCGGCTATAAAGCGGTGAACTTCGGCTATACCGACGAACGTGTCTATAGCAAACTGACCAGCGATAATCCAATCGACCTGGTGCGCTACCAGCTGGCGAACTGCTATATGGGCCGTGCCGGGTTGATTAACTCCGGCGGCGCGGCGGGCGGTGAAACCGATCTTACGGACGCGGTGCGTACGGCGGTTATCAACAAACGCGCGGGCGGTATGGGTCTGATTCTTGGCCGTAAAGCCTTCAAAAAATCGATGGCCGATGGCGTGCAGTTGATCAACGCCGTTCAGGATGTCTACCTCGACAATAAGGTCACCATCGCCTGATGCCGGAAACGTGAATGCAGGAGACCGTTTTCAGACCAAAAGCGTACAGTTCAGGCTGTACGCTTTTTTTATGCGTTAACCGTCTGTGGGTAAATCGATAAGCGGGAAAGCGTATTTTTATATGAATTATTGAATTTTTATTATTTTTTGTATTTATATCCACGTTGAATTTGGTTAATAATCTATAATATTTATTATATTGGTAATAAATATGTTGACTGTGCATTACTTTTGCGTACGAGATTGTTGAGGAATGCACGATTGACTGTTATTTTACTGCTTTAGGTTAGCGGAGGCGTTAAACCAATAGAGTTAAATTATTGTTGTCGATAATTCATTTTAATTTTGAATATTATTCAAGTATGCAGGTGCTAAAGTCACTTTGCCATATTGATTAAATATTTATTGCCATGTCTTATATTCGCAAAGGGAATTATAATGGATAAAGTATTGTTGGAGCAGGCGATAGAAACGCTATCATCAAATATCCCTGATGGAAACTGCGTTCTTGTTAGCTCAAAAGATGGAGACTTAATCGCGTATACCGGCTATAGCCATGACGTTGGCTTAAATCGTATTTCTGTACAAATATCAACGGTGCTCGGCGTGGCAACCAGCATTGGCGCTGTGTTAAAACTCGGCGTCAGCGATGAATTAAGCTTCTCTGGGCCAAAAGGCCGGGTGCTGGTCTATCGTTTGACGGAGTCTTATTCTTTGGCCGTAATCACAACTCACGATTGTAATATTGCAATGATTAATTTAATGGCCTCTCGCTGTATTGGGGAGATAAACCAACAGGAGATGCTGGCATGAAAGAGATGATGTGCTGGAGTGTAAAAGAAGAGCAAATTGTCGATGATCTTTTAGCCTTTCTTCAAATAACACCGGAAGAGTGCGCTTTGCTGAAATCAATGCAAGATGATGCCCGTAATATTTCACCAGCATTGGTGGAAGCATTTTATGAGCGACTGGTGAATAACCCAATGGCCAGCGAGTTTATTCAAGATGTTTCGGCATTGAAGAAAACGTTGGCTAACTGGTTTGTGCAGCTTTTTTGCGGTGTGTATGATCGGGAATATGCCAGTAACTGTTTACGTATTGGCATGGCGCACGTGCGTATCGGGTTACCGGTACGTTACCCGCTGGCGATGTTTGATATTCTTCAGCAATACGGCGTTGAAGTGGCGCACAGCAGAGGTCCACAGGGCGTGAACGCCTTCCTGAAGATTCTGGCGCTGGATGTTGCAACCTTCAGCCAGGCTTATGACAACACGCAATTAAATCACCTCACTCAATTGGTCGGCGGCAGCCCTACGCTGGCGCGTCGACTGTTGCAGGATCAGTACTAAGTTCTAAGCGTATAAACGTGCCATGCTGCCTGGTACAGGGTAATTATTTGCCGGGCGGCATGGCTATCGCGATGCCGTTTTTCCCCTTGCGCCAGTTCACAGTTCCCCTTCTTTTTGTGAAAACTATCACGCACTCTCGTGCGCATGCCCAAAAAACAGCCCGGTGTTAGCGGAGATTGTCCGTGGAAGTGATGCTATTTTGTGCTTAGATTATTGATGAAACGCCTTTTCAATTCCCTAAAACCGTATTACCGGAACCGTGTTTTACACAGACCCGTGGCGAATTAATCGCCATGTAGCATGTTGTATAAAGGACACTTAATGAAAATTGAATCTGTAAATGTCACCGTTTTCCAGCATCCTACGCGCCGCGTCTCCGACAGCGCCGGACACTCACATCCGGGGCCAGAAAGCATGGCCAAAATGGCGATGCTGACCATTACCGCCGACGACGGCAGCAAGGGCTACTCCTTTGCGCCGCCGGAAATCGTACGTCCGTTCGTCGTCAACACCTTCTTCCGCAAGGTGCTGGTAGGTCAGGACCCGTTCGACCGCGAACGTATCTGGCAGGATCTGGTGCATTGGCAGCGCGGTAGCGCGCATCAACTGACCGAACGCGCGCTCTCCTTCGTTGAGCAAGCGCTGTGGGATCTCATTGGGCGTAAGCTCAATATGCCGGTTTACAAGCTGCTGGGCGGCTATCGCGATAAAGTACCGGCCTACGGCAGCACCATGTGCGGCGACGACCTCGAAGGCGGACTGTCCACGCCGGAAGAGTACGCGGCCTTTGCCGAAACGCTGGTTGCGCGCGGCTATAAAGCCATCAAGCTGCATACCTGGATGCCGCCGGTCTCGTTCGCGCCAAACCCAAAAATGGATATCAAAGCCTGCGCTGCGGTCCGTGAAGCGGTCGGCCCGGATATCGACCTGATGATTGATGGTTACCACTGGTACAGCCGCACCGAAGCGCTGTGGATTGGTAAAGAGCTGGAAAAACTCAACTTTGCCTGGTTCGAAGAGCCAATGGAAGAAGACAGCATGTCCTCTTATGCGTGGCTGGCTGAAAACCTCTCTATTCCGATCATCGGGCCGGAGAGTTTCGGCGGTAAACATCACAGCCGTGCCGACTGGGTGAAAGCCGGAGCGTGCGACATTCTGCGCGCGGGCGCCAACGGCGTGGGCGGCATTACGCCAACCATGAAGGTGGCCGCGCTGGCGGAGTCGTTCGGTATGGACTGCGAAGTACACGGTAACGGCGCGGCGAGCCTGGCGGTGATTGGCGCCATTCGCAACTGTCGCTGGTATGAGCGTGGCCTGCTGCACCCGTTCCTCGACTACGACCAGCCAGCGGCCTATCTGAACAGCATCGTCGACCCGATGGACGCCGATGGTTATGTTCACCTGTCTCAACGCCCAGGATTGGGTGAAGACATCAATTTTGCCTTTATCGAAGCCAACACCGTCAGCCACGACTGACACATAACAAATACAAGACAGGCACGGATGGATTCGTCGCCTGTCGTACCCTACAGGCGATAGATAGATGAAAAAATCCTCCTTATTGGGAGCGTGTTTGCTCGCGCTGACCATGACGATGGGGAGCGGGGCGGCGTTGGCAAAAACGCCGCCAGATCAGCTCATTATCGGCATGAATATGAATAACCTGCTCACCCTCGACCCGGCAGCAATGACCGGTAACGAAGTGGTGGGGATTGTGGTGAATCTCTATGACTCGTTGGTGGAGCTTGATCCTGAACAGCTCACCAACGTAAAACCGGCGCTCGCCAAATCCTGGGATATCAGTCCGGACGGCAAAACGCTGACCTTCCATCTGCACAATAACGTCAAGTTTCACTCCGGCAACCCGCTGACCGCCGCCGACGTGGTGTGGTCGATGCGCCGTATTCTGCACCTCAACCTGGCGCAGGCATCGGTGTGGAAATCCTACGGTTTTAGCAAGAAGAACGTCGATAAACAGGTGACGGCGCTGGATGACTATACGGTGCAGATTGCCTTGCCAAAGGATAACGACCCCCAACTGGTGATTTACTCGCTGGGCGCGCTCGGCAACCTTGGCGTGCTCGACAGCAAAACCGTGCAAAGCCATGAACAGAATAACGACTGGGGCAATAAGTGGCTGACCACCCACGAAGCCGGTTCCGGGCCGTTTACGCTGGAAACCTGGCAGGCAAAAGACGTGCTGCGCATGAAACGCAACCCGGACTACTGGCGCGGCGAGGCGAAGATGAACCGCGTGGTGCTGCGTCACTTCCAGGAGTCGCAGACCCTGCGTCTGATGATTGAAAAAGGCGACCTCGATATTGCCAGCAACATGGCGGTATCGGATATCAACGCCCTGCGTAAAGACCCGCAGCTCACCGTCGATGCAGTACAGCGCGGCACCATGTACTACGTGTCGATGAGCATGAAAGAGCCGCACTTCGCCAACCCGAAAGTGCGTGAAGCGGTGCGCTACCTGATTGATTATCAGGGCATCAACAAAGCGCTGATGCCGGGCTACGGTGTGCTGCACCAGCGTCCGATCAAAGCTGGAATGCCGTCAACGCTGCCGGACCCAGGTT
The DNA here is from genome assembly GCF_046569695.1 of Kluyvera sp. 142486. Taxonomy (NCBI): domain Bacteria; kingdom Pseudomonadati; phylum Pseudomonadota; class Gammaproteobacteria; order Enterobacterales; family Enterobacteriaceae; genus Kluyvera; species Kluyvera sp. 142486. The sequence goes on along the minus strand of NZ_JBKHUI010000005.1, from coordinate 69,374 downwards.
ACACCTTTGATCTCGCACGGGCGAAAAAGCTGCTGGCAGAGGCCGGATATCCTGACGGCTTTGATACCACGCTGCGCGTACTCGCCGACCAGCCGTTCCTCAATATCGCCATTGCCGTGCAGTCCACGCTGATGCAGGCGGGCATTAACGCCAAAATTATCACCGGCACCGGCAACCAGATTTACGGCGCGATGCGCGAACGTAAGTTCGACATGCTGGTCGGGCGTGGCGGCAGCGGTATGGAGCCGCATCCACACTCCAGCCTGCGCGCGCTGGTCTATAACCCAGACAACAGTGACGAAGCTCGCCTGACTAACTTCCAGGGCTGGCGCACCGGGTTCTATGACAAACAGCTTAACGAGATGATCGACGGCGCGCTGCTTGAGCGTAACCCGCAAAAACAGATTGCCGATTATCAGGCTATTCAGACCCGCTTTGATGCGCTGATCCCGGCGATGATCCCGGTGTCGCAGATGGTCGATTCGGTAGTGGTGCGTAACGAGGTGAAGGAGTACAAGCCGCATCCGTCGGCCACCACGTTCCTGCGTGAAGTCTACAAAGTCAGCGAAGGAGATAAAGGATGAGTACGGCAATTCTTGCGCCCGGCTCCCGGACCCGGCGCTTCTCAAAACGGTTGATACAGGTGGCGATCACGCTGTTTGGCCTGCTGTTGTTGACCTTCTTTATTGGCCGCGTGATGCCTATCGACCCGGTGCTGGCGATTGTCGGCCCGGATGCCGACCAGAGCACCTACCAGCAGGTCTATCACCAGTTGGGCTTTGACCAGTCGCTGATGACCCAGTTTGGCATCTACTTCGTTAACCTGCTGCACGGCGATCTCGGTAACGCGCTGCTGACCGGCAAACCGGTGACCGACGACATTATCCGCGTCTTCCCGGCTACCATGGAGCTGGCGACGATGGCGATTATCGTCGGCGCTGGCCTCGGTATTCCGCTGGGCGTACTGGCGGCGGCGCGTCGCAACAGTATCTCCGATTATGTGGTGCGTATTATCAGCCTCGCCGGTTACTCCACGCCGATTTTCTGGGTGGGGATGATGGGGCTGCTGGTGTTCTACGCCTGGCTCGGCTGGGTGGGCGGCGCGGGGCGCGTTGACCTGGGGCTGGATGGCATCGTGCCGCGTCGTACCGGGCTGATGACCGTCGATGCGCTGCTGGCCGGCAACAGTGAAGTGTTCTGGAACGCCATTAACCACCTGATCCTGCCGGCGGCGCTGCTGGGCTTCCACTCGCTCGCCTATATCAGCCGTATGACCCGCAGCTTTATGCTGGCGCAGCTGTCGCAGGAGTTCATCATCACCGCACGCGTCAAGGGGCTGACCGAACGCCAGGTTATCTGGAACCACGCCTTCCGCAATATCCTCGTTCAGCTGCTGACGGTGGTGGCGCTGGCCTACGGTTCATTGCTGGAAGGGGCGGTGTTAATTGAAACCGTTTTCTCCTGGCCGGGCTTTGGCTCCTATCTCACTGGCAGCTTGCTGCTGGGCGACATGAACGCGGTGATGGGCTGTGTGCTGCTGGTTGGGGTGATCTTCGTGATGCTCAACCTGCTCTCCGACATGCTGTATCAATTCTTCGACCCGAGGACAAAATCATGACGGTTTCTCTCGATAGTCGACTCTCCAGCGCCTCCGGCGAAGGCCTCCAGCGTTTGCTGCGCGGGCTGGCAAGAGCGGGGGGATTTATCGGCAAGATGGCGCGTAACCCGCTGACCGCTATCGGCGGCGGGATTATCTTCCTGTTGCTGGTGGTGGCGATATTCGCCCCGCTGATTGCCCCCTATAACCCGCTGGTGCAGGACTTAAACAATGCGCTGATGGCACCGAACGCACAGCACTGGTTCGGTACCGACGAATTTGGCCGCGATATCTTCAGCCGCCTGGTGTACGGCGCGCGCATCACGCTCTACATCGTACTGCTGGTCTCGGTCACCGTTGGCCCGCTGGGGCTGCTGCTCGGCGTTTGCGCGGGCTATTTCGGCGGCAAGGTCGATATGGTGCTGATGCGCGTAACCGATATCTTCATCTCCTTCCCAAGCCTGGTGCTGGCGCTGGCGTTCGTTGCCGCCTTAGGCCCAGGGCTTGAGCACGTAGTGATTGCGATTACGCTGACCGCCTGGCCGCCGATTGCGCGTCTGGCGCGTGCGGAAACCCTGTCGCTGCGTCAGGCCGACTTTATCTCTGCCGTCCGTTTGCAGGGCGCCTCTCCGGCCCGTGTGCTGTGGCGTCACATTGTGCCGCTGTGTCTGCCGTCGGTGATTATCCGTATCACCATGAACATGGCCGGGATCATCCTGACCGCCGCCGGTCTGGGGTTCCTTGGCCTCGGCGCGCAGCCGCCCGATCCAGAGTGGGGGGCGATGATCTCCAGCGGCCGTACCTACATGATGGAGTGCTGGTGGGTAGTAACGATCCCGGGGCTGGCGATTTTGATCAACAGCTTAGCGTTCAACTTCTTAGGAGATGGCCTACGTGACATCCTCGATCCTCGCAGCGAATAACGCTGCACCGCTGCTCGACGTACGCGATTTAAGCGTGGATTTCGTCAACGGCAGCGCGGTAACCCATGCGGTGCGCGGCGTCTCCTTCCAGCTCGGGCAGGAGAAGCTGGCGATAGTCGGTGAATCCGGTTCCGGGAAATCCACCGTGGGCCGCGCGCTGCTGCATCTGCACCCGAAAAAAGCGCGCATTGACGCCAGCCGGATGCAGTTTGGCGATATCGACCTGTTAAACGCCAGCGAGGCGCAGATGCGCGCCATTCGCGGCAAGCGTATTTCGATGATTATGCAGGACCCGAAATATTCGCTGAACCCGGTGGTGCGCGTCGGCGACCAGATTGCCGAAGCCTGGCTGACTCACCATCCGGGCTACAAAGCCGAGGCGAAAGCCAAGGCGATGGAGATGCTCGACGTGGTACGTATTCGCCAGCCGGAGCGCGTCTACAACCTCTATCCGCACGAGATTTCCGGCGGGCAGGGGCAGCGCATCATGATTGCGATGATGCTGATAACTGACCCGGAACTGGTGATTGCCGATGAACCGACCTCGGCGCTCGACGTGTCGGTCCGTTTGCAGGTGCTGGGGCTGCTGGATGACCTGGTGAAATCCCGCGGGCTGGGGCTGATATTTATCAGCCACGACATTAATCTGGTGCGCAGCTTCTGCGACCGCGTGCTGGTGATGTACGCCGGGCGGGTGGTGGAGTCGATTGCCGCCTGCGACCTCGATAACGCCACCCATCCGTACACGCAGGGGCTGATTAGCGCCCTGCCGGATATGCACCATCGCCGACCGGTTCTCCCGGTATTGCAGCGTCAGACCAGCTGGCTGACCGATTAAGGAGCGCACGATGATTGAAGTGAAAAACTTAAGCCTGGTGTTTGGCGAGGGCGAAAAGCGCAACCAGGTGCTGTTTGACGTCAATTTCCACGTTAAGCCGGGCGAGATTTATGGCCTGGTCGGCGAGTCCGGCTCCGGGAAAACCACGGTGCTGAAGTGCCTCGCCGGGCTGTTTAACCACTGGCAGGGCGAGCTGGCGATTAGCGGCCAGCCGCTGGCGCATAAGATTAGCCGCGAGCGCTGCCGTCAGGTGCAGATGGTGTTTCAGGACCCGTACGGATCGCTGCACCCACGCCACACCATTGGTGACATCCTCGAAGAGCCGCTGCAAATTAACGGCATCGGCGATCGCGACCGGCGCATCAACACGCTGCTCGACCGGGTGGGGCTGAACCGCGCCTTCCGCGACCGCTATCCGCACCAGCTCTCGGGCGGCCAGCGCCAGCGCGTGGCGATTGCCCGCGCGCTGATCCTCGAACCGCAGGTACTGTTGCTCGACGAACCGACCTCGGCGCTGGATGTATCGGTGCAGGCGGAGATCCTCAATCTGCTGGCGGAGCTGCAAAAAGAGTCGAACCTGACCTACCTGATGGTGACGCACGATCTGGGCGTGATTGCCCACCTCTGCCAGAAGGTGGCGGTGATGCAGTACGGCAAGATCCTCGAAACGCTCACCGTCGATGCCTTGGTCAACGGCGAAGCGCAAACGCCGTACACGCAGATGCTGGTCAACGCCAGCCGCCAGTACACGCGAGAAATGGCGCGCGAGGTGGCGGCATATTAACCGTAGGCCCGATAAGCGTAGCGCCATCGGGCAGTTCGGTGCTGGTGCCGGATGGCGGCGTAAACGCCTTATCCGGCCACCCCATCAATTTGCCTCTGGGAATAATAAAAAATGCATAAAAAATCTTTCCGTCTTGCCCTACCTATTGTCCTCTGTACCTGTACTGCCTCCGCGCTGGCGGCGGAAACCGTCGACCTGCGTATGTCCTGGTGGGGCGGCAACGGTCGTCATCAGGTAACGCTGAAGGCGCTGGAAGCCTTCCATCAGCAGTATCCGGATATCAACGTCAAAGCCGAATACACCGGTTGGGATGGGCACACCTCTCGCCTGACTACGCAACTGGCGGGCGGTACCGAGCCGGACGTCATGCAGACTAACTGGAACTGGCTGGCGCTGTTCTCTAAAGATGGCAACGGCTTCTACGATCTCAACAAGGTCAAAGATGAAATTGGCCTCGACCAGTTCACCGCCAAAGACCTCCAGCCGGTCACGGTCAAAGGTAAGCTGAACGGCATTCCGGTCGCCATGACCGCGCGTATCTTCTACTACAACGATCAAACCTGGAAAAAAGCGGGTATCAGCTACCCGAAAAACTGGGACGAACTGATAAGCGCCGGGAAAACGTTTGAGAGCAAGCTCGGCAAACAATATTACCCGGTGGCCCCGGAAAGCCTGGGGGTGCTGGCGTTGCTCAACTCCTATATGGTGCAGAAGTACAACATTCCGGCCATTGACCAGCAGAGTAAAAAATTCACCTACAGCGACGCGCAGTGGGTCGAGTTTTTCCAGCTGTATAAAACGCTTATCGACAACCACGTTATCCCGGATATGAAGTACTACGCCTCGTTCGGCAAGGGCAACATGTACGAAATGAAGCCGTGGATTGAAGGGGAGTGGGGCGGCGTTTATATGTGGAACACCGCCGTTACCAAATATTCGGACAACCTCAAGCCACCGGCGAAGCTCGAACTGGGTGACTATCCGATGCTGCCGGGCGCTACCGACGCGGGGCTGTTTATGAAACCGTCGATGATGCTGTCGATTGGCAAAACCACTAAACACCCGGAAGCGGCGGCGAAGCTGGTTAACTTCCTGCTGAACAGTAAAGAGGGCGTCACGCTACTGGGGCTGGAGCGCGGCGTGCCGCTGAGCAAAAGCGCGGTGGCGACGCTGACGGCGGCGGGGGTGATCAATGACAAAGACCCATCGGTTGCCGGGATTAAACAGGCGCTGGCGCTGCCAACCACGCTTTCCGTGTCGCCGTATCTGGAAGACCCGCAGTTGGTGCAGGAGTTTGATAGCGCGCTGCAGTCGATCGATTACGGCAAGAAAACCGTCGCCGAAGCGGCAACGGATTTCAAACGCCAGTCGGAGCGCATCTTAAAACGCGCAATGCGTTAACGTAACAACGGACAATCCGGCGGCAGGCGGCAGCGCAATGCCGCCGGTAAAATCTCCATGCGGAAGGTTTTGCCGCTGAGCGGCTCGCCGTCCAGGTTAAAGGTCATCTCGTGCGACGCGGTGACCTCAAACCACGGCGAAACGCTATCCACCAGGTTTTCCGCGCCATCGTTGCTGGCAAGCGTATTAAACAGCGCCGGGATAAGCTCTTCCCCGGTGAAAATACGCAGGTGCAGCAGGCCGTCGTTAATCAATGCCTCCGGGCAGAGCTGCTGCCCGCCACCCGCCTGACGGCCGTTGCCGATACCGATAACCAGCGCATCGCCCTGCCAGTGGAAGTTCTCGCCGTGAATTTCGCAGCGGTCCGGCTTCAGGGTATCCATCCGCATCAACCCATGAATCAGGTAAGACACGCCGCCCAGCGCGGCTTTCAGCTTCTCTGGCGTTTCGGTAGTAATGCGCGTGCCGAAGCCGCCGGTGGCCATATTGATAAAGCAGGTTTTGTGGTTCACCTGAGCGATATCGACCGGCACGTCGCGACCCGCAATGGCGAGCTTCAGCGCATTAGCCAGATCCGCAGGAATATTGACGCTGGTGGCAAAGTCGTTGGCAGTGCCGAGCGGCAAAATGCCGAGGGCCGGTACCAGGCGGCTTTCGCTGTGGATCAGCGCCGTCGCCACTTCGTTAATCGTCCCGTCACCGCCGCCCGCAATCACCGTCTCGACGTTCAGGCGAATGGCTTCTTCCACATAACGCACCGCATCGCCTTTCTCCCAGGTGACGCGAACATGAATGGTCACACCCTCATCGCGTAGCAGTTCAACCGCCTCGCGTAATTGAGGGGTATTGGCACCCTTGCCATTTAAAATCAATAAGCTTGCAGGAAAATCGGACATCCGTGGTACCTCTTTGTGGGGTATGCAAAGAGTGTAACAAAGGAAGTGAGGACGCGCTTTAGGAGGATGGGGCAAAAAAATAAGCCCGTGTAAGGGAGATTACACGGGCTAAGGAGGTGGTTCCTGGGTACAGCTAGCATTTATGGATTATGTTTTTCAGCGAAGCGGATAATATCGATATTTGATTATTCCGTCTGTGATCTATTTCTAAGAATCTTTGCTATTGAAAAACAATATAAATGTACTAGCCGTTATGCGGATTCCGAGTCGATTCTCCTGCGAAGTTGCGCATCAGCAGGCCATACTCCAGCGCCACGTCTTCCGGCACGGGTAACCATACGGTGTGACCGTCGCCTGGTGCCACGGAAGTGGCTTCGCCTTTGAGGTTTTCCATGTGCTCCAGGGTGAAGTTGACGTTGCCCTGTGGGGTCATCATCTCCAGGCTGTCGCCGACGGTGAATTTGTTTTTAACCGCGACGGCGGCCAGGTTGCCTTTACGCTCACCGGTAAATTCGCCGACAAACTGCTGACGCTCGGAGACGGAGTAGCCGTGCTCGTAATTCTGGTAGTCGTCGTGGGTGTGGCGACGCAGGAAGCCTTCGGTGTAGCCACGGTGTGCGAGGTTTTCCAGGGTTTCCAGCAGAGAGGCATCGAACGGTTTGCCAGCGGCGGCGTCGTCAATGGCCTTGCGGTACACCTGCGCGGTACGGGCGCAGTAGTAATGTGATTTGGTACGGCCTTCGATTTTCAGCGAGTGTACGCCCATCTGGGTCAGACGCTCAACGTGAGCGATGGCGCGCAGATCTTTGGAGTTCATGATGTAGGTGCCGTGTTCGTCTTCAAAGGCGGTCATGTACTCGCCCGGACGCTTGGCTTCCTCAATCATAAAGACTTTATCGGTTGGCGCGCCGATGCCCAGCGTTGGCTCAACGTTCTGTACTGGAATCGGCTCGAATTTGTGGACGATATTGCCCACGTCATCTTCTTTACCTTCCTGAACGTTGTATTCCCAGCGGCAGGCGTTGGTGCAGGTGCCCTGGTTCGGGTCACGCTTGTTGATGTAGCCGGACAGCAGGCAGCGGCCGGAATAGGCCATGCACAGCGCGCCGTGAACGAAGATCTCAATCTCCATATCTGGCACCTGGGTACGGACTTCTTCGATCTCTTCCAGCGACAGCTCACGGGAGAGGATCACGCGGGTCAGTCCCATCTGTTTCCAGAACTTCACCGTCGCCCAGTTCACGGCGTTAGCCTGCACGGACAGGTGGATGTCCATGTCAGGGAAGTTTTCGCGCACCAACATAATCAGGCCTGGGTCAGACATAATCAGCGCATCCGGCCCCATATCCACTACCGGCTTCAGGTCACGAATAAAAGTTTTAAGCTTGGCGTTATGCGGGGCGATGTTCACCACCACATAGAATTTTTTACCCAGTGCATGGGCTTCGTTGATGCCGAGCTGCAGATTTTCGTGATTGAATTCGTTGTTACGGACGCGCAGAGAGTAGCGTGGCTGGCCAGCGTAAACTGCATCGGCACCGTAAGCGAAAGCGTAACGCATATTTTTCAGCGTTCCCGCCGGGGAGAGGAGTTCCGGTTTAAACATGATTATCTCGTTCTGATGACAGGTCAGATTCGTCGCACCTGATGCGGCGAGTTGGGGAGTGCCCCCACATTAAGGGCGGGCATTGTAGCGCTGTAGGGGAGGGGAGTAAACCTTCTTACGCCATCGAGTTTGACCGTCCGGGGAGTTCTGAATCCGGGATACGGAACGTGAGTCGGGTAAAGCGATAGCGTTTCCAGATAGTTGAAAAATGCAGGTCATAAAGCCAGTCCAGGACAATATCATCATCCGGATAGAGCGCAGTGGCAAAGTACGCCCAGCGCGCGCTGAGCTTCATGTTAAACAGTAAGCGGTCATGTTTATTGCCGTACAGCTGCGCCAGGCTGACCATTGCCTCCAGCGTGCCATTGTCGGCTTCTTGTTTCACCAGCGCCAGATGCTGATGTGCCAGCGTCAGATCTTCCACCTCAGATATCTTTATCAGGAACAGGCCCAAAGCTTCCTGATGCCCATACTGGTGCGCCAGATAGAGATTATCCAGCAGCGCTTTTTCATACGCGAAACGCTTGGCGTCATCGGATTCTTGTTCGATCAGTCGCTGGCAGCAGCTACCTATGCTGAAATGAACATTTTGCAGCTCGTCCTCATATTCGGCATATCCGGCGTTCGAGAAAAGACGGTGCGGATGGCTATCGCGCAGGGCAATTTTTTCATGCAGGGTAGCCGCCGCGCGCTGAAAATAGCTCAGCGCAGTGGCTGGTTCATAGGGCAGCAGGGCGTTATCTTCATTGTCGTTATATTCCAGACCGAGGAGGTCTAGCGCGGCGGGCATATTTCTCTGGGCGCCCAACTCGGCCAGCGGTACGAAATGTTCCGGCAGCTGAAATTTGTGCAAATTATTAATGGCTGCTCGCCAGCTGTAGTTGCAGGCAAGATCGGCAACGTTATCCAGCCACTTACTCCCCTCCGCTTCGTCTTTGTCAAAGCCGAGTAATCCCGCAAACTGGAAATAGCCACGGTAGATCTGCGGCGCATCGAATTCCGCCGGTTGCGTATTCTGGCAGAGAAAATTATAAATCCACCAGGTATCGGAAAAATCGCGCTGGGCGAAGATTACCGCATAAGCGCAGTAGTAATTATTGAGTTTGACCTTTTCCATCACCGCGCGCTGAAGAGTACGCCAGAGCGCGTCTTTGTCGCCTAGATCGTCATAGCATCCCAACAGCCACTCCAGCGCGTTGTGGCGAGACGCCGGAATTGGCGCTCGCTGTGCAATCTCTTCAGCGGTGGCGATAATCTGTTCCCGCTCAGCCGGGGAATCCACCGCTTTGATGCTTAGATTGCTGTGGATGTCCCACCAGATGAATAGCGCCAGATGCTCGCGTTCTGCCGCAGAAAGATGCCCGCAGGCCGATGAGGCCAGAACGTTGCGGACCTCTTCGTGCGAGCCGCCCCAGCGCGGCAGACAAAACGGAATATATGTGTTTAATGGGTCAAACGCCGTGGGGAAAATGTGCAGACAAACGGTGAGCCAGTCGCTACTGCCGGTATTGCTGACACAGTCTTGCAGCGCGGGCGGGCGCGGCAGCGTAGGGCATACCGCGTCGGTAAGCGATAAACCGGACCAGGCCATCAGCACTTCCACCTCCTGCGGCGAACGGCGATGATACTCGGCAAGTTCTTCCATGAGCGGTTGCCCTGACACATCAGTACCCGCAAGGAACGAAACCAGCCACTCGGGTTGCCCAAAGACTTTTGCGTTGATGCAGGCCAGCGTGGCAGCCATCCACTGGCGTGGTTCGCAGTCGATGGCGTTGAGGACGGCGATCATCATCTTCTCGTTGCAGGCAGCGGCGCAGATCCACATTTCGCGGGGCGTTTTGTGTCTCCGACCGTAACGGCGATAGAGAAAGGCTCGGTGGTTCCAATACTGTGCCTCGGCAAGCCAGGCGTGGCTGGAGCGGGGGCGGGCACGTTGCCACGCTTTGATTAACGCTAACCCTTCTGGCCCAGCCTCCACCACTGCGTCCATATCATGATAGGGGTTGGAGAGATGCGTCCTGGCGCGGAAATAGCGGTTTTCCGCTTTGCGGCTGGTAAAACTTTCTGTCAGCGCCTTGTTATAGCGTTCATCCAGTTCAAAATAATGCGCTTTGCATAGCAGGCCGTGAATATCGGCGATGTGCCACTCTCGTTGTCCGCTATTAAGCGGCATTTTGTGGTTACACATCTCAAACATGGCGTCAGCCAGACGGTCGTCCTGTTCCATTGGCAGTCCTTTTAAATAGGCTTGAAAATCGTCAACGCATTCCACGGCAGTCTTTGCCAGCGGTTGAAAGCGTCTTTTAAATAGCAGATGGCATATCGTTAAGCGTTAATCATAGCTGGTGAACTCGGACCCGTGCCAGATGAGGGGGAAGTTGAATATCTCCGCTATTGCCGCGCTGTTGGCTGCGGAAATAATCGCGAATTTTATATCTGGGGAGTTTATTTTATTTCGGAATTTATATTTATTATTAATATTCGTATCACTCATAGCACCCTTGCCTAATAGCGTATGCGATTTTTCTCCGCGAAATATATCATGTGGCTGAGCCGTTTCGCATATTCACAGCGAGAGTTGATCGCATTCTCGGATTATGACTCGGGTTAATGAATGGGTGATTCAAACCCGGCAAGCGTTGCGCTGCCGGGGACAAATTACGCCATGCGGCAGGCGTCAGCTTCCCAGCGATAGCCTACGCCATAGACGGCGCGGATAAACGACTGCTCGGCGTCCAGCGACTCCAGCTTGCGGCGCAGGTTTTTGATGTGACTGTCGATGGTACGGTCGGTCACCACTCGGTAATCATCGTAGAGATGATTGAGCAACTGCTCGCGGGAAAAGACTTTCCCTGGCTCCTGCGACAGGGTTTTCAGCAGGCGGAACTCGGCGGGGGTGAGGTCGAGCAGGCGGTCGCGCCAGGAGGCCTGAAAGCGGTTTTCATCCACGATAAGCGGGCTCTGGGCGTCCATCGCCTGAAGTTCAGCACGCGGCTTGCAGCGGCGCAAAATGGTTTTCACGCGCGCCACCACTTCCCGTGGGCTGTACGGCTTACAGATATAATCGTCGGCACCAATCTCTAAGCCTAACAGGCGGTCAATTTCTTCGATTTTGGCGGTGACCATCACGATCGGCACGTCGGAGAAACGACGGATTTCGCGGCACAGCGTCAGGCCGTCGGTGCCCGGCAGCATCAGATCCAGCAGGATAAGATCCGGCGGCGTTTGATGAACGTACGGCAGCACTTTGTCCCCGTGGCTAATCAGCGTTGGGGCATAGTGAGCGGCCAGCAAATAGTCGATGAGCAGTTGCCCCAGCTTCGGTTCATCTTCAACAATCAGAATGCGCGGGGCGTTTTCATCAATCGGTAAATCGGTCATATCTCTCTCGGTATTGCACGTTCCAGCGGTAACTCTACTTTAATGCTAACCCCGCCAAAAGGCGAATGCCCAACGTTCAGTTGCCCCCCGTGGGCGGTGACGATGTTGGCGCAAATGGCTAGCCCCAGCCCGGAGCCGCCGCTGGCGCGGTTACGTGAACCTTCGGTGCGGTAGAAGCGTTCGCACAGTCTTGCCAGCTGTTCGTCGGTGACGCCGGGGCCGCTGTCGGCAAATTCCAGCACGATATGCTGCGCGTCGAGCACGGTGCGAATCAGCACCTGACCGCCGCTGTCGGTGTAACGCAGGCTGTTTTCCAGCAGATTGTTGAACAGCTGCATTAAGCGGTCGGGGTCGCCAAATACGGTGGCGCTTTCCGCCAGCGCCAGATTGAGCGTCAGGCCGCGGCTGGCAAGGCGTTCGCGGAAGGCATCGGCGGCAATTTCCAGCAGCGCGATGATATCCACGGTGGATTTCTGGTAGGCCAGCGCCCCTTCATCGGACATCGACAGTTGATGCAGGTCATTGACCAGTTTGGTCAGCGTGGCGACTTCAGCCTGGAGCGAGGTCACCGATTCGGGGGTAAATTTGCGCACGCCGTCCTGTATCGCTTCAAGCTCACCGCGCAGTACCGCCAGCGGCGTGCGCAGCTCGTGGGAGATATCGGCCATTAAATCCCGGCGCATCTGCTGATTTTTCTCTAGCGTACTGGCGAGCTGGTTAAAGTCTTTCGCCAGCCTCCCCAGCTCATCGCCGCTGGTTACCGGTACGCGGGTAGAAAAATCACCTGCTGCCAGCTTGTGGGTGCCTTCAACCAGCCTTCTGACCGGGGCAATCAGGCCGCGGGCTAGCGGGAAGGTGGCTAGCGCGGCGAGCAGCGTCGCCAGCCCGACGATAAGCCAGCTGGTACGACGCTGCTGCTGATCAAAGTTGATATCGGTATTGCGCGTCAGGCGCTCTACCGGTGAGGCGATCACCGCGCCGACCTCCATACCGTTGACGATAATGCCGCGCCGGGAGCCGTCATGGGGCACCGCTTCGCGCGGGCCAACCAGCACTCGGGCGTTCTGATCGACCACCCAGAACTGGGTGCGCCAGCCGTGAGGCGGCATACCGCCGCGATCCGGCCCGCGAGGAGGCTCACCGTCCGGCCCCGGAGGGCCAGGCGGCTGGCGATCTTCATTATTGTCATGCTCAAAAGAGCGCAGGATCTGGAAAATAAAACGGTCGTTATTACGTAAAAAGCGCCAGTTCCCGTGTTGGGCATACTGCTCCGCCAGCGCGTCGCTCAGCAGCTGGAGCCGCTGCTCGTTGCCGCGCTTGATATAGTCAATAAAGCCGCGCTCAAAGCTGATGCGCACGGCCCAGTGCATGCTGATAAGCAGCACAATACAGGTGGCTAAAATGACCAGAAACAGTTTGCCGGAGATGCCCGGGCGCCATAGTTTCACGCTTTACTCCTTGAGTTTGTGTCGGGCGATTACCACGTTTTTGGTGGTGTCGTCCGGTACGCGGGCAAAGACCAGCGCCGGGAGGGCAATAATCGCCGCCATGCAGAGATAGGTGTACATAAAGACGTGGTGCGTAGCGTCGCTGCCGACGGCGATATGCTGTTGACCAAAAGTACCCAGCAGAATACCGGCGATGGTGACGCCGATACTCATCGACAGCTGCATGATCATCGACAGCAGGCTGTTGCCGCTGCTGGCAAACTCATCGGGAAGGTCTTTCAGCGTCAGGGTGTTCATTGACGAGAAGCGGCTGGAGTTGACCATCCCCTGAATAAACAGAATCACCGGCAGGGCGTAATACCAGCCCGTCAGCGCAGTGAACATAAACAGCAGGCTGATAAGCGCCAGGCCAACGGTGCTGAAGACCAGCACGCGGCGATAGCCAAAGCGGTTCACCACCTGCACCACGATACGCTTCATTCCCATGCTGCCCAGCACCATCGGGATCATCATCAGCCCGGCGTGGAACGGCGAGAACCCCAAGCCAATTTGCAGGAACACCGGGGTCATAAACGGCAGCATGCCGCTGCCGATACGCCCGCTAAAGCTACCGGCAAGGCCGAGGGAGAAGGTCGGCGTACGGAACAATTTCAGGTTGAATAGCGCGCTGTCGTTACCGCGGGCATGCCACAGATATATGGCGATGGAGATGATGCCGATAGCCACCAGCGCCCCCACCGTCAGCGGCGAAATGCCGAGACCTTTTTGCCCGTCCAGCGCCAGCGTTAAGGTTGCCATCCCCAGTGCCAGCACGATAAAGCCCGCGATATCGAATCGTCGGGTCTGCACGGTGTAGTTGGGCATCAGCGCCAGCGTGGCAATACAGCCGATAATGCCGACCGGGATGTTAATCAGGAAGATCCAGTGCCAGGAGGCGTACTCCACCAGAATCCCGCCGAGCGCCGGGCCGAGCAGCGGGCCTACCTGACCGGGAATGGTGACGAAGGTCATCGCCGCCATATACTGGTCGCGCGGGACGATTTTCATCACCGTTAGCCTGCCGACCGGTACCATCATGGCACCGCCAATTCCTTGCAGTACGCGCGCCATCACCAGTTCGTTGAGCGTGCTGGCAAGCGAGCAGAACAGCGAGCCGGCGGTGAACAGCACGATGGCGGTGAAAAAGATATTACGCACGCCAACGCGGTCCGCCAGCCAGCCGCTGGCGGGCAGCATCACCGCCACGGTCAGCACGTAGGAAACCACCACCATATGCATATGCAGCGGGCTCTCCCCCAGGCTTAACGCCATTGAGGGGAGGGCGGTGTTGACGATCGTGGTGTCCAGCGATTGCATAAAAAATCCGAACGCCACGATCCAGAGTTGCCAGCGAACGTTGGCAGGGAGATCAGTCATAGTTATTCAGTTACCGATTGTCGGGGTTGACGTGAAAAACGCAGACGCAGACGATCGAAGAACAGATAGACCACTGGAGTGGTGTAGAGAGTTAACAGCTGGCTCATCACCAGCCCCCCTACAATGGTAATCCCCAGCGGTTGACGCAGTTCCGAGCCATCGCCCCCGGAGAGCACCAGCGGGAGTGCGCCAAACAGCGCTGCCAGCGTGGTCATCATAATCGGACGAAAACGCAGCAAACAGGCCTGAAATATCGCCTCTTCCGGGGCCAGGTTGCCGTTACGCTGCGCTTCAAGGGCGAAGTCGACCATCATGATGGCGTTTTTCTTCACAATGCCAATTAATAGCATGATCCCGATAAGGGCGATTAGGCTGAATGGGGCATCGAATAGCTCCAGCGCCAGCAGCGCCCCGACGCCCGCAGATGGCAGCGTAGAGAGGATGGTCAGCGGGTGAACATAGCTCTCATACAGGATCCCCAGCACAATATAGACCGTAGCAATTGCAGCAATGATCAGGATCACCTGCGAGTTCATTGTCTGCTGGAAGACCTGCGCGGTGCCAGCGAACGATCCGCGCACGGTGTTTGGTACGCCGAGCTGGGTCATGGTCCGCGTGATGGCATCGCTCGCTTCCGACAGCGATTTACCGGTCGGCAGGTTGAAGGAGACGGTGGATGCCGCCGATAGCCCCTGATGGTTCACCGACAACGGCGCGTTGGCCGGCTGCCATTTGGCGAAGTAGGACAGCGGAATGGCCTTGCCTTCGCTGTTAATCACAAACATTTTGTCCAGCGCGCTGACGTCCTGGGTATAAACCGGGTCCACCTCCATCACCACCTTATACTGGTTCAGCGGTTGGTAGATGGTGGAGATCTGGCGCTGACCAAAGGCGTTATTCAGCAGGCTGTTGGCTGCTTCGACGCTGATCCCCAGCCGTGACATGGTCTCACGGTCATAGATAAGGTCCATCTCCGCGCCGTTGTCCTGCTGGTCTGAGTTGACGTCGGCAAGTTCCGGCAGCGCGGCGAGCGCTTTACGGATTTTGGGTTCCCATTCGCGCAATGCGCTAAGGTCATCAGACAGCAGCGTGTACTGATAGCTGGCGTTAGACTGACGGCCGCCGACGCGGATGTCCTGCACCGCCATCAGGAACAGATTCGCCCCCGGCTCTTTGGCGAGTTTTTTACGCAGTCGGTCGATAACCTGCTGCGCCGATTCATTACGCACGTTGCGCGCTTTCAGGGTGATAAACATCATGCCGCTGTTAACGCGTGAGCCGCCGGTAAAGCCGGTGACGTTATCCACCGCCGGGTCTTCACGGATGATCTTCATAAAGTCCTGCAGCTTGCCGCGCATCGCCTGGAACGAGATGCTCTGGTCAGCCTGAATGCCACCCATCAGCACCCCGGTATCCTGCTCCGGGAAGAAGGTTTTCGGCACCGTGATGTACAGCCAGATATTAAGCGCAATGGTGGCGAGAAACACCACGCCGACCAGCTTCGCGTGCCCCAGTACCCATTTCAGCGATTTACCGTAGCCCTGCTGCATAGCGACCAGCACGCGTCCGAACCCCTTGTTGCGGGTTGGCGAATGTCGACGGTTAGATTTCAGCATCCAGCCGCACATCATCGGCGTGAGGGTGAGTGAGACGGCGAGCGAAATAGCGATAGCCACCGACAGCGTGACGGCAAACTCCCGCAGCAGCCTGCCCGGCAGGCCGCCCATCAGCAGCAGCGGCAGGAATACCGCTACCAGTGAGACGCTCATCGACAGTACGGTAAAGCCCACTTCGCGGCTACCCTGAAGCGCCGCCTGCATCGGTTTCATCCCGGCCTCAATATGGCGTGAGATATTTTCCAGCACCACGATGGCATCATCGACCACAAAGCCGGTGGCGATAGTCAGAGCCATCAGCGATAGGTTATTGAGGCTAAAGCCGCACAGATACATAGCGGCAAAAGTACCAATCAGCGACACCGGCACCGCCACGGCGGGGATCAGCGTCGCGCGGCCGGAACGCAGGAACAGGAAGACCACCAGAATCACCAGCGCGACGGAAATCACTAGCGTCTGCTCAACTTCCTCCAGCGAGGCACGAATGGTTGGCGAGCGGTCCTGGGCAATTTGCAGGTCAATCGCCGCTGGAATGGTCTGTTGCAGCTCCGGCAGTTCCGCACGGATGCGGTCCACCGTGTCGATAATATTGGCTTCCGGCAGCTTGCGGATCATCAGCAAAATCGCCGGTTTGGCGTTGGTCATCCCGGCGTTGCGCACGTCCTGCACCGAGTCGGTTACGGTGGCGACATCGCCGAGACGCACCGCGCCGCCGTTGTTGTAGTGAACGATCAGCGGCTGGTACTCCGCCGCTTTTTTCAGCTCATCGTTAGTCTGGAGCTGCCAGCGGTGGGTGGTGTCGTCAATCGCCCCCTGCGGTTTGCGCACGTTAGCGTTGCTGATGGCGGTGCGCACCGCATCCAGCGACACGCCCTGGTTAAACAGCGCCTGCGGGTTGAGATCAACGCGCACCGCGGGCAGGGAGCTGCCGCCTACGTCGACGTCGCCCACGCCGTCAATCTGCGAAATGCTCTGCGCCAGCTGGGTAGAGGCGAAGTCGTACAGTTCTCCCTGGGAATAGGTGTCAGAAGTCAGCGTCAGGATCATAATCGGCGCGTCTGACGGGTTGGCTTTACGGTAGGTCGGGCGACTCGGCATACCGCTGGGCAGCAGGTTCTGTGCGGCGTTAATCGCCGCCTGTACGTCACGCGCCGCGCCGTTGATATCGCGGTCGAAGTTAAATTCGAGAATGATGCGCGTACTGCCAAGCGAACTGCTCGAGGTCATCTCGTTGACCCCCGCAATGCGCCCGAGCGATCGTTCCAGCGGCGTTGCCACGGACGACGCCATGGTTTCCGGCGAAGCGCCCGGTAGCGAAGCGCTGATCATAATCACCGGGAAATCAACCTGCGGCAGCGGGGCAACCGGCAGCAGGCGGAATCCGAGGACCCCGCACAGCGTAATGGCGAGCGAAATTAAAATCGTTGCCACCGGGCGAGAGATAAAGAGCGCAAAAAATTTCACTTACGCTTCCTCTTCACGACGCGGGAACCGGCTTTTCAGGTACAGCGACAGTCGGTCAAACAGCAGGTAGATAACCGGGGTGGTGAATAGCGTCAGCACCTGGCTAACCAGCAGGCCGCCGACCATGCCGATCCCCAACGGGCGTCGCAGCTCCGCGCCAACGCCGGTACTGAGCATCAACGGCAGCGCCCCCAGCAGGGCCGCCAGCGTGGTCATCAGAATCGGGCGGAAGCGCAGCAG
This sequence comes from Kluyvera sp. 142486, assembly GCF_046569695.1. Classification (NCBI taxonomy): domain Bacteria; kingdom Pseudomonadati; phylum Pseudomonadota; class Gammaproteobacteria; order Enterobacterales; family Enterobacteriaceae; genus Kluyvera; species Kluyvera sp. 142486. Next base: position 51,764 of record NZ_JBKHUI010000005.1, on the reverse strand, counting down.
GCAGGCCTGATAAATCGCCTCGCGCGGCGGCATACCCTGTTCGCGCTCGGCGGCGAGCGCAAAGTCGATCATCATGATCGCGTTCTTCTTCACGATACCAATCAACAGGATGATGCCGATGATGGCGATCACATCCAGTTCGTTACCGGCAATCATCAGCGCCAGCAGCGCACCGACGCCCGCGGTTGGCAGGGTCGACAGAATGGTTATCGGGTGAATAAAGCTCTCATAGAGCACGCCGAGCACGATATACATCGCCACCACCGCCGCGACCACCAGCCAGATAGTGCTGCTGAGTGCCGACTGGAAGGCGAGGGTGCTGCCCTGGAATTCGGTACGAATATCCGACGGGAAGTTCAGCGTTTTCTCGGTATCCAGAATCGACTGTACCGCATCACCAAGCGAGTATTTATCCGGCACGTTGAACGAAATTGTCGTTACCGGGAACTGGTCAAGGTGGTTAATCGACAGCGGCGCAAAGCGCTGCTCCACTTTGGCAATCGCGGTTAATGGTACGATGCCGCCGTCGCTGCTGGTCAGGCGAATATTGTTGAGCGCCGCCAGCCCCGGTGTTTCACGGGTGTCGTGTTCCAGCACTACGCGATACTGGTTGGCCTGGGTGTAAATGGTGGAGATAAGACGCTGACCAAAGGCGTTGTACAGCGCGTTATCGACGTCGGCCATTGAAATACCCAGGCGGCTGGCGCTATCGCGGTCGACGTTAACGTAGGCCACCAGCCCTTTGTCCTGCCAGTCGCTGCTGACATCCGAGAGCTGCGGCAGCGCCTGGAGTTGCTCCATCAGTTGCGGTACCCATTGGCTTAGCGCATCGAGCGAGTTGGCTTGTAGGGTGAACTGATACTGTGTGCGGCTGACGGTGGTATCGATGGTCAGGTCCTGCGTGGGTTGCAGATAGAGCTGGATACCCGGAATACGGTCAACCGACTGCTGGAGACGGCTTATCACTGCCTGCACGCGATCGTCACGTTCACTCAGCGGCTTGAGGTTAATCTGCAAACGGGCGCTGTTGAGCGCTGGGTTGGTGCCGTCCACGCCGACGAATGAGGTCAGGCTTTCGACCGCCGGGTCTTTCAGAATGGCATCGGCCACTGCCTGCTGGCGCTGCGCCATGCTGGCAAAGGAGACCGACTGCGGTGCCTGTAAGGTGCCCTGAATAATGCCGTTATCCTGAGTCGGGAAGAAGCCTTTCGGAATGGTCACCCACAGAATCACCGACAGCGCCAGCGTACCGAGCGCCACGCTCAGGGTTAACCACGGATGGTTCAGCACGCGGGCCAGCAGGTGCCCGTAACCGGCAATCACCCGGTCAAAGAAGCGCTCGCTGGCGCGGGAGAAGCGGTTCTGTTTGCGCAGCGATTCGTGGCTGAGCATGCGCGCGCACATCATCGGCGTCAGCGTTAATGACACTACCGCGGATATCAGTATCGCCACCGCCAGGGTGACGGCGAACTCGCGGAACAGGCGGCCCACGATATCGCCCATAAACAGCAGCGGGATCAGCACCGCAATCAGCGAGAAGGTGAGGGAGATAATGGTAAAGCCAATCTCGCCCGCGCCTTTCAGCGCCGCGGTCATCGGCTTCTCGCCTTTTTCGATATAGCGCGAGATGTTCTCAATCACCACGATGGCGTCATCCACCACGAAGCCGGTGGCGATGGTGAGCGCCATCAGCGTCAGGTTGTTGATGGAGAAATCAAGAAACACCATCACCGCGAAGGTACCCACCAGCGACAGCGGGACGGCGACGCCGGGAATAATCGTTGCCGGGACGTTACGCAGGAACAGGTAGATGATCATCACCACCAGCGCAATCGCCAGCATCAGCTCGAATTGAGTGTCGGAGACTGAGGCGCGGATGTTGGTGGTACGGTCGGAAAGTACCTCAACCTTGACCGATTTCGGCAGGCTTTCGGTAAGCTGCGGCAGCATCTGGCGGATGCTGTCCGCCGTGGAGATGATGTTGGCGCCCGGCTGGCGCTGCACGTTCATCACGATGGCCTGTTTTTTATTGGCCCATGCGCCAAGCCAGGTGTTCTCTGCCCCTTGTTCCACGGTTGCCACGTCGCCTAAGCGAATCGGCGCGCCGTTTTTGTAGGCGATAATCAGCGCCCGGTACTCCTGCGCCGACTGCATCTGGTCGTTTGCTGAGAGTGTTACCGCGCGAGCCGGGCCGTCGAGGCTACCTTTTGCCGAGTTGACGTTGGCGTTAGTAATGGCGGTGCGAATATCTTCGCTGGTCAGCCCAAGGGCAGCAATCGCCTGAGCGTTCAGCTTCACGCGCACGGCCGGGCGCTGGCCCCCCGCCAGCGTTACCAGACCGACGCCGGAGACTTGCGAAATTTTCTGCGCCACGCGAGTTTCCACCATATCTTCCACTTCGGTCATCGGCGTGGCGGTGGAAGTGACGGCAAGGGTCATGATCGGCGGGTCCGCCGGGTTAACCTTGCTGTAGACCGGTGGGTTAGGCAGATCGTTTGGCAGCAGGTTGGTGGCGGCGTTAATCGCGGCCTGCACTTCCTGCTCGGCAACGTCCAGCGGCAGCGTGAGCTGGAACTGGAGGGTGACGACCGATGCGCCGCCGGAGCTTTGCGAGGACATCTGCTTCAGCCCGGACATCTGCCCGAACTGGCGTTCAAGCGGCGCGGTAATCGCTGAGGTCACCACGTCCGGGCTGGTACCCGGATAGAGCGTGACCACCTGAATCGTTGGATAGTCCACCTCCGGCAGCGCGGAGACGGGCAGAAAACGGTAGCCGATGATCCCGGCCAGCAGAATAGCCACCATCAGCAGCGTGGTGGCGACAGGGCGCATAATAAACAGGCGGGACGGGCCGCCCGTGTTGCTCGGCGGTAAAACTTGCATCAGCCGCGCGCTCCTTTATGGCCGGCGGCATGGCCTTCAGCCGCCGCCGGTTTTTCCGTTCCGGAGGTGGTGGCATCGTGGGCGGTGACGACTTCCACTTTGGCCCCTTCGGTTAAGCGGTCGATCCCGTCAGTCACCACGCGGTCACCGGCGGAAAGCCCGGCATCAATCACCACTTTCTGGCTGTCCTGAATACCCGGCACTACGGTGTGTTTGCTGACTTTATTGTCGCTGTTCAGCACCCAGACAAAGTGACCGTCGTTGCCCATCTGCAGTGCCGCGGTTGGGATAACCACCGCATTCTGCTGGGTATCGACCAGCATGCGGGCGTTAACGAACTGGTTCGGGAACAGCGCGTCGTCTTGGTTGTTAAAGCGCGCTTTGAGTTTGATGGTGCCGGTGGTGGCATCAATCTGGTTATCAAGGCTTAGCAGCGTACCGTTGCTCAGTTTCTGCTTGTTGGTGCGGTCCCAGGCTTCAACCACCAGATTTTTGCCCGCTTTCTGTGCGGCAACCACGGTAGCAATATCATTTTCCGGCAGGGTGAAGACCAGGTCGATGGGGTGAGTCTGGGTCAGAACGACGATACCGGTGGTATCGCCGCTGGAGATCTGGTTGCCGATATCAACCTGTTTTAAGCCCACGCGACCATCGATAGGCGCGGTGATACGGCTCCAGTCAAGCTGCAACTGGGCGCTGGCGACGGCGGCTTCATCGGCCTTGATCGTGCCTTCGGTTTCACTGACCAGCGACTGCTGGGTGTCCAGCTCCTGGCGGGAGACCAGATTAGTTTTGACCAGCTGCTGATAGCGGGACAAATCGCGACGCGCGTTGGCAAGAGTCGCTTTGTCTTTTGCCAGTTGCCCCTGCGCCTGGGCGAGGGCGACTTTGAACTGGCTTGGGTCAATTTCTGCCAGCAGGTCACCGGCTTTCACCTGCTGCCCTTCCTGGAAGTGAATCGCCATCAGCTGGCCGTCAACGCGGCTGCGGACGGTGACGGTATTGGCGGCGGTAATGGTTCCCAGCCCGCTCAGATAGCGAGGTACCGCTTCGCTGGTAGCGGTAGCGGCCTGAACCGGTGCCAGCGTGCCGCCAAAGCGACCGCCGTGACGACCGCCAGCGGCAGGCGCGCCCGCCGGTTTCGCGGCGGTGGAACCCGAGGTATCAGAATTGCCGCTGAAGTGCCAGATACCGAACGCGACTGCGATCGCTACCAGCACGGCCAGCGCAATACGCCAGCGATGGTTATGAATGCCTTTCATTGTTATCCGTTTCTCGCCCTGAATCATTTCACGAAATGATACTAGTTTAGTTACGGAACGCTCAGAAAAAATGGAGGAAATATGAAAGACGGAAGGAATCGTCCGAATCCTGAACGGCTTTACGAGTAGGCTCGCAAACTCTGGGGACGAAACTGCGTGGAATGCCGACGCGTGCTACCGTCAGCGGCGTTTAGCAGGGCGCTAAAACAGGAAAGCCCCTCCTGACGAAGGGGCCTTATATAAGGAAAGGGTTATGATGAAGTTAGTCATCATACTGGTGATACTCTTAGTGTTCAGCTTACCGGCTTACTAAGACACCAGAGGGAGGAGCAATCCTCCCTTACCCTAACTCCTTTACGATAGGTCGAAAAAACAGCGAAGTCAACGGCGATATATCAGGCGAAAACCACCTGCGCCCAGCGGGCCAGACCGGCGGTTACTGAGCCAAAATCATCGCCGCCGGCAATCGGAATGCCGGGCAACTGCTGCGCCAGCGCTTTCTTAATCAGCGGTGAGCGCGCGCTACCGCCGGTTAAATAGATAACGTCCGGTTTTTCGCTGCTGTTTTCCAGCGCCAGTTGCACCTGCTCGAGGATGCGCGTCAGCGGCTGGTTCAGCGCCGCCTCCAGACCGTCCTGGCTGATGGCGGTCGCCAGTTCGTCGCTGATAAACGGCAAAGAGGTATCAATCTGCGCGGTTTCGGACAGCGCGATTTTGCTCTCTTCGGCGCTGCGCACCAGACGGTAGCTCAGGCGCTGCTGCCACACTTTATACAGCAGAGACACTTTCTCGGCGTCGCGGGCATCGCGCGCCAGGTCGCGGAGCATGCGCCCATTGGCGGCGCTGTAGAAATCGGTTTGCGCCGGAACGTCGTTGATAGCCACCGCGTTCCACCACGGCAGAATCGGCAGGGCGATGCCTTTTTCGGTGTCACCGCCCATGCCGAGCAGCGGCATCAGGCTCTTGAAAGCCAACGCGATATCGAGGTCGTTACCACCGACGCGGCAACCGCTGTGGCCCAGCAGACTCTGTTCACGGTCGTGACGGGTGCGCCACTGCGGCCCCATCAGTAGCACCGAGCAGTCGGTGGTACCGCCACCGATATCGACCACCAGCACGCGTTTTTCTTCGTTCAGCGTGGCTTCAAAATCCAGACCCGCGGCAACCGGTTCATACTGGAACACCACCTCACGGAAGCCCGCGCGCTTTGCCGCACGTTCAAGGATGCCGACCGCCTGGGCGTTAGCGTCGTCGCCACCGAGGCCCTGGAAGTTAATCGGGCGTCCGATAACAGCCTGGTCGAGATTATCCGTGAGCTGCGCTTGCGTCTGCTGGCGAATATGCAGCATCATTGAGCAGACCAGGTCTTCGAACACTGCGACCTGCTGCGGCTTCAGGCCGCTGGCGCCGAGGAACGATTTCGGCGATTTAACAAAATAGACCTCTTCCGGATCGGCGATGTACTGTTTGAGCGACGCGAGGCCAAACTGCACGCTATTGCTCAGTACCTCGATATCTTCTTCGCGGTTGAAGTTCATCGCCCGACGCAGCAGCGCCTGCGCTTCATCGCCGGTGGCAGGCACCTGATGGTGGCGGTAAAGCCACTCGCTCACCGCTTCGCGCGTTGGGGCCGCAAGCATTGAAGGCAGCAGCGTACTGCCGTTTTCCATCGTCAGCATGCGCGGAGCGCCATCCTGCATCACGGCGATAGAACAGTTCGCCGTCCCGTAGTCAAAACCAATAAACACGACAATCATCCCCATGCCAGTGAAGAAAGGGGGGCGACTTTAGCGGAATGTCGCGAAGGCGGCAACTGGAATATGAAAGCAAGGTCACCGGGGCGATTACCCGCTATGCTATGACGCTCGACGTATTGCTATGTGCCTAAGGAGCAACGATGTTTGAGCTGCCGTGGTTACCGCCATACGACTGGCAATGGATGTTTGGCTTTTTGCAGGCGCGTGCCGTCAGCGGCATTGAACGTTTTGACGACGGTAGCTACACCCGCAGTTGGCGCTGTGGCGAACATCACGGGCTGATCACTATGACGCCGGACGCGGCGCGCAACCGGCTTTGCGTCACGCTCTCCGCTGGGCTTTTACCGGTTGCCGACCGGGCGCTGGCAGGTGTGGAAAAGCTGCTGGACCTGCGCTGCTGTCCGCAGCAGATTCAGCATGCGCTGGGAGACCTTGCCGCCGCTAGACCGGGGCTGCGCCTGCCGGGAGCGCTTGAAGCATTTGAACAGGGAATAAGGGCGATTCTCGGCCAGCTTGTGAGTGTAAAGATGGCGGCGAAGCTGACCGGCAGCGTGGTGGCGCTCTATGGTGAGCCGCTGGCCGAGGAGGAGGGCTTTTTCCTGTTTCCTACCGCCGAGCGTCTGGCGGCGGGCGACCCGCTGGCGCTGAAAGCGCTGGGAATGCCGTTAAAGCGGGCGGAGGCGCTTATCTATTTCGCCCAAGCGACGGTCAACGGCGAGTTGCCACAAGCGCTACCTGAGGATGTCCCCCTGGCGCTAAAAACGCTACAGCAGTTTCCCGGTATTGGCCGCTGGACGGCAAACTACTTCGCGCTGCGTGCCTGGCAGGCGAAGGACATTTTTCTGCCGGATGATTATTTGATCAAACAGCGTTTCCCGGGAATGACGCCCGCGCAAATTCGCGTTTACGCCGAGCGCTGGCAGCCCTGGCGCTCTTACGCGTTATTGCATATCTGGCATACGGATGATTGGTCGCCGACATGAATCACCGGTGTGTAGACCGTGACTCTACCGCGCCCGTTATTTTTCGAGTCGTAGCAGGCGGCATCGGCCTGTACCAGTAGTTCGGCTAGTTTAGCGTTGTGCTCATGTACCAGCGTTAACCCGGCGCTGGCGCCCACTCGGTGCAGGCGGCCTGCCCAGATAAATTCGTAGTGATTAATCGCCTCGACGACGCGCTCGGTGGCGCTCACCGCCTGCTCGGTGGAGCAGTGGCGCAGAATAAAACCGAACTCATCGCCGCCGAGGCGCGCCAGAATATCGCTGGGGCGCAGCATTGAGCGCATCAGCGCGGCGATTTCGTGCAGTAGCGCATCGCCTGCCGCATGGCCTGCGCTGTCGTTGACCGCCTTAAAGAAATCAAGGTCGAGCATAATCAGCGCATGCGACTGATGGCTGCCCGGCAGCGCTTTCAGTAGCCCTTTAAGCTGGCTTTCAAAACTTGAGCGATTGGGCAGCCCGGTCAACGCATCGTGGGTCGCGCTGTAGCTAAGCTGGCGCAGCAGTTTGCGCGATTCGGTAACATCCTGAATGACCAGTACGAAGCCGATATGCTCCCCCTCAAGGGTTTTTAGCGGCGTCATGCTGTAGTGGATATCAAAGCTGTCGCCATAGCGGTTTTTCAGGCTGTTGTCGTACTCGGCGTCGCTTTCGGGACCCGCTTGCGCGCTGAGGGTTTCCAGTATCTCTCCACCTGGCCCCTCGGTAATACGCAGTACGGTGAGCAATGGCTTCCCCTGCGCTTCTGACTGCTTCCAGCCGCACATTTTTTCAGCGACCGGATTCATGAAAATAATGTTCTGCTTATTGTCGGTGCTGATGACCGCATCATGAATGGAGTCGAGGGTGATATGCAGACGCTCTTTTTCCTGGAATAGCGCCTCGTTGGCCTGGGTGAGCTCCGCCATCAGCGCTTTATTCGCTTCGCGGCTTTTTTTCAGCGAGTTGATGTCTTCGACTTGCTTAATAAAATAGAGCGGGGTGCCGTCGTTATTGCGCACGACCGAGACGGCGAGCAGCGCCCAGACCACCTCGCCCTGCTTGGTGCAGTAGCGTTTCTCCAGCGAATAGCTGTCAACTTCCCCGCGATTCAGCCGATCGAGCTGGGCCAAATCGGTGGCTAAATCTTCTGGCCAGGTCACCTGCTGGAAGGTCATCTGATGAAGCTCGTCCTGGCTGTAGCCGAGGAAGGCGCTCAGCGATTTGTTGACCTGCAGCCACTGCCCGTAGGTATCGACCAGCGCCATGCCGATGGCGGAATACTCCATCGCGTTACGAAAGCGGGTTTCGCTCTCGGCAATATGCCGGCGTTCATTGTGCACGGCATACATGGCGATGCTCATCACACCGGCCGGCAGCAGCACCATCAGGAACGGCAGCCCGGGCATATTTTGCAGGCGATAGCTATTGAGGGTGTTCTCAATCATATGCTGAACCAGCGGGTGCAGTGAGGTCAGCATCAGCACGACCATAATGGTCAGCAGGGAAATCATAAATGCTTCTAAGCGCGGCAGGCGTACGGCGCTCCACATCAGCAGCACCATGATGAAGGTGAACGGCCACGGCAGATAGAGCATCGACGTCATGCTTAACGCCAGGGTAAGCACAGCGGTCAGCAGCGTAGAGAACAGCAGCGCGGTATTGTGGTAGCGCGTGAAAAATCGCGCTTTCAGCAGCAGGCCAATCGGTACCACAGCCAGCGCACCGGTGGCTTCGGCAAGTACCCAGACTACCAGCGTTTGCAGCGTGTTGGCGCCGGGAGAGAGGCTGGCGACCAGCATCCCCCCGAGCAACGCTGGCACCAGCGCGCAGGCGATCGCCATGCGGGTCCAGTCCACCAGATTTTGCAGTGGGTTTTCGAGCGCCAGCCAGCGACGTAGCAACAGCGCGCCGACCAGCGCCTCCAGAATGTTAATCGCCGGATAAGTAAGCGTCACCGCCGATGGGGAGTACAGGCTCGTCGCAGCGATAATTCCCAGCGCGCCCGCCAGCCCAATACCGGGCCACAGGGTAGGCTTAAAGCGATAGAATCCCGCCATCATGACCGCCGTCGGGAACCATACCGGCGAAAGATCGCCTGGATGATGCATCAGCGCGAAGGAGTAGAGCGTGAACAGGAACGTCAGGAGCCCGAGGGCGAACAGGAGTTGCGCCGTACGAAACGGTGAGGTCAGGGCGATGGGGATGTACTGTTTTTCTTTCTTCATTACCACGATTATCCGGAGCGACACGCTCCGGCCTTGCTGACATTACCGCTGATTATGCACCAACTTACGCGCCTTTTATCGGTTCGGTGACACTTATTGACAATAATCGGCAATTGATCACAAGTGTAATATTCGCTTCGTGAATAACGACTTGCGCCGGAACGTGCCTCGGCAGCGTTTCACCGATTGTCGCCGCCAATCGATGCATACGACTGGTATCGTCGCTATGAAATCCCTATAATTGCCGCGTTTGGCGCGGGTACACCTGATTATTCAGAACTTCACCTCTTGAATAATATTGTCTGTCCGTGCCGTCCTTCCTATCATCCAGGTTAATCGGGTCGCAAAATTTATGACTGATAAGTCTCATCAGTGCGTCATTGTAGGCATCGCCGGCGCATCGGCTTCAGGTAAAAGTCTTATTGCTAGTACGCTGTATCGCGAATTACGCGAGCAGGTTGGTGATGAGCATATCGGTGTTATCCCTGAAGATAGCTATTACAAAGACCAAAGTCACCTGTCCATGGAAGATCGGGTAAAAACCAATTACGACCATCCTAACGCGATGGACCACAGTCTGCTGTTCCAGCATTTGCAGACCTTAAAGCGCGGCACCGCCATTGAACTGCCGGTTTACAGTTACGTCGAGCACACCCGTACCAAGGAAACGATCCACATCGAACCGAAAAAAGTGATCATCCTTGAAGGTATCCTGCTGCTGACGGATGCGCGCCTGCGTGAAGAGATGAACTTCTCTATTTTCGTTGATACCCCGCTGGATATTTGCCTGATGCGCCGTATTAAGCGTGATGTTAATGAGCGCGGACGTTCGATGGACTCCGTAATGGCTCAGTATCAGAAAACCGTGCGTCCAATGTTCCTGCAGTTTATCGAGCCGTCCAAGCAGTACGCCGACATCATCGTGCCGCGTGGGGGTAAAAACCGCATCGCTATCGACATTCTGAAAGCGAAAATTAGCCAGTTTTTTGAATAACTCACGCGAATTGTGTAACGTGCATTAATAGCCCTCAACCATGCCGGAAGAGGGCAGGTAGTACATAAAGGAGAGTGATATGCGTCTGTGCGACCGAGACATAGAAGCCTGGCTGGATGACGGCCGACTGTCGATTAACCCGCGTCCGCCGATTGAGCGTATCAACGGCGCGACGGTTGACGTGCGTTTAGGTAACAAATTTCGTACCTTCAGCGGTCATACGGCGGCCTATATTGATTTAAGCGGGCCGAAGGCGGAAGTCAGCGCGGCGCTGGATCGCGTCATGAGCGAAGAGATTGTGCTGCCTGAGGGCGATGCTTTCTATCTGCACCCGGGTGAGCTGGCGCTGGCGGTGACGCTGGAGTCGGTGACGCTGCCGGCAGATCTGGTTGGCTGGCTCGACGGGCGTTCCTCGCTGGCGCGTCTGGGGCTGATGGTACACGTGACGGCCCACCGTATCGATCCAGGCTGGTCCGGCTGTATCGTGCTGGAGTTCTATAATTCAGGCAAACTGCCTCTGGCGCTGCGTCCAGGGATGTTAATCGGCGCGCTGAGCTTTGAGCCGCTGTCTGGCCCGGCCGATCGCCCGTACAATCGCCGTGAAGATGCGAAATATCGCGATCAGCAGGGTGCGGTCGCCAGTCGTATTGATAAAGACTGATCCGCCGCGAACCTGATGAGGGTGCCATGAGACGAATATTGACGACGCTGATGATCCTGCTGGTGGTGCTGGTCGCTGGACTGTCATCGCTGGTGCTGCTGGTGAATCCCAATGATTTCCGCAGCTATATGGTGAAACAGGTTGAAGCACGTAGTGGTTATCAGCTCCAGCTTGATGGCTCGTTGCGCTGGCACGTCTGGCCGCGTCTGAGCATCCTCTCGGGTCGTATGACCTTAACCGCGCCGGGGGCCAGTGCGCCGCTGGTGCGGGCTGACAATATGCGTCTTGACGTGGCGCTGATGCCGCTGCTTTCGCATCAGCTTCAGGTGAAGCAGGTGATGCTTAAAGGCGCGGTGATTCAGCTAACGCCGCAAACCGAAGCCGAACGGGCGCAAAACGCCCCGGTAGCGCCGAAAGGCACATCGCTGCCGCAGGAACCGGGCAACAGCGGCTGGTCCTTTGATATTGCGGCACTGCAGGTCGTGGATAGCGTGCTGGTCTTCCAGCATGAAGACGACGAGCAGGTAACGGTACGCGATATTCGTCTGCAGATGGAACAGGATGCCAACCATCAGGCAGAAGTCGATTTCTCCGGTCGCCTCAACCGCGACCAGCGCGATTTAACCCTCAGTTTTTCCGCTCAGGTTCAGGCTGCGGACTACCCGCATCGCCTGGATGCGCAGCTGTCGCAGCTTAGCTGGCAGCTCCAGGGCGCAGATCTTCCCGCGCAGGGCATCAGCGGAAACGGTAGCCTGAACGCCAGCTGGCAGGAGGAGGCGAAGAAGCTCAGCTTTAGCGCCCTTAACCTGACGGCAAACGACAGTTCATTGAGTGGTGCTGGCAGCGTAATTCTTGACGATCACCCTGTCTGGGCGCTGGATCTGCAGTCCGAAAAGCTCAATCTTGATAACCTGCTGCTGCATTCGGATATTTTGCCGAGCGGCGGCGGTGAAGTCCAAAAGGCGCAGGCGACGTCAAAACAGCCACGTCCGGTTATCGCCAATGGCGTGAAGGTGGTGCCGTACAGCGGGCTGAACAGCTTTGATGGCACGCTGGCGATGACGGCAAAGCAGGTGGTTTGGCGCGAAATGCCGTTTACTGACGTGCGGATTCAGGCTGATAACCAGCGCGGGTTGCTGCACATCGCCCAACTGGAAGGAAAACTCGACGGCGGGACGCTCTCGTTGCCGGGGACGGTAGACGCCCGTAACGGCGCACCGAAAGCTGAGTTCCAGCCGAAGATCGATAACCTCGAGATAGGCAGTCTGCTGAAAGCCTTTAACTACCCGATAGACATGGCAGGTAAAATGTCGCTGGCGGGGGATTTCTCCGGCTCGGTGGTAGATGCCAACCATTTCCGTCGCGACTGGCAGGGGCAGGCATCCATCGAGATGCGTGATACCCGTACCGAAGGGCTCAACTTCCAGCAACTGGTGCAGCAGGCGGTTGAACGCAGCACCAACGTGCGTGCTCAGGAAAACGACGACAGCGCGACGCGCCTCGATAAGCTCACCGCCGATATCGATCTCGACAGCGGCATTCTGACCCTCGACAACATGAACGGCTCGTCATCGCTGATGTCATTAACCGGCAAAGGCGCACTGGATCTGGTGAAAGAAGAGGGCGATATGCAGTTTGCTATTCAGGTGACTGATGGATGGCAGGGCGAGGGCAAGCTGGTGGATATGCTCAAGCGTACCGCGATTCCGCTGCGGGTTTACGGCAAATGGTCAGCGCTGAATTACAGTCTGCAGGTTGATCAGATCCTGCGTCGTCAGTTGCAAAACGAAGCGAAGCGGCGGCTGAATGATTGGGCCGAGCGCAATAAAAACACCCAGGCCGGCAAAGACGCACAGAAGCTGTTGAATAAGTAGGCCGGATAAGGCGTAGCCGCCATCCGGTAATGTGCGCAGGTCTGTCTTATTGGGCCTGTAATACAAAACCCGGCGGCGCTTCGCTTGGCCGGGCTACAACTTGCACTCAGTCCCTCACTACACCTCGTAATCCCACTCATCATCCTTCGGCGGCGGGATAATCTGCACTTTCAGTACCCGGTGGCTCGCAACCTTCAGGGTTTTGAGCGTCCATGGGCCAATCTGCACCTCTTCACCGGCTTTCGGAATACGCTGCAGGTGCTCCATCAGCAGCCCGGCGATGGTGTGATATTCACGCTTCTCGTCCAGCGGCAGTGGTATGTACTGCACCAAATCTTCCAGCGGCATATGCCCGTTAGCGGTCCAGGTGCCGTCGGCGTTCTTCTGAATGTCGTGGCGGGCATCAATCTCTTCCGCTTCGTTAGGCAGGTTGCCGGCGATGGTTTCCGTTACGTCGCTGAGCGTCACAATCCCTTCCACCGAACCAAACTCATCCACCACAAAAGCGAAGTGGGTACGGGCGTTGCGGAACTGCTCCAGCGCCGACAGCAGCGGCAGCGCTTCCGGGAACACTAGCGGCTGGCGGATTAACACCCGCAGATCCAGCGGCTCGCCGCGTAGCGATTGTTGCAGCAGGTCGATGACGTGTACAACGCCGAGCAAATCCTCTTCATCATCACCGCCGGTAACCACCAGACGGGTATGCTGGTTTTTCTCCAGCAGCGCACGGACTTCGCTTTCCGGCGCGCTCAGGTCGATGTGCTCAATATCATGACGTGAAGTCATGATGCTGCTTACCGTACGCTGGTTGAGGTTCAGCACGCGCTCAATCATCCGCCGCTCCTGCGGGTCGAAGATTTGCTGGTCGCTCTGGTCTACCAGCAGTGAAGCGGTACCCGCATCAAGCTCGGCATCCTCTTTTTGACCGCTCAGCAGACGCATCACCGCCTCGGTGGTGCGGCTACGCAGCGACTGGTTGGCGGTGAGGAAGCGGCGACGGTTAAAGATAGCCAGTTGATTTAAGAACTCGATCATTACCGAGAAGCCGATGGCGGCGTACAGATAACCTTTCGGAATGACGAGGCCGAAACCTTCCGCCACCAGGCTAAAGCCAATCATCAGCAGGAAGCTCAGACACAGAATAACAATCGTCGGGTGGCTGTTTACAAAGCGGGTCAGCGCCCGGCTGGCCAGCAGCATCAGGCTGATAGCAATAATGACCGCAGCCATCATTACCGCCAGATGGTCAACCATGCCGACGGCGGTGATCACCGAGTCAAGCGAGAAGACCGCATCCAGCACCACGATTTGCGCGACAACGCCCCAGAAACGCGCGCCGCGGCGCTGCGTCGGGTTGTCGCTATCTTTCCCCTCCAGCCGCTCGTTCAGCTCTACCGTGGCTTTAAACAGCAGGAAGAAGCCGCCGACCAGCATAATCAGGTCGCGGGCGCTAAAGGTGAAGTCGCGGATGCTAAATAGCGGTTTGGTCAGAGTGACCAGCCATGAGATAGAGGCCAGCAGCAGCAGGCGCATCAGCATCGCCAGAATCAGCCCGGTGACGCGCGCGCGGTCGCGCTGAGCTGGCGGCAGTTTTTCGGCGAGGATGGCGATAAACACCAGATTATCAATTCCGAGAACCAGCTCGATGACGACCAGCGTCACGAGCCCCGCCCAAATAGACGGATCGGCAATCCATTCCATACGTTGGTTAAAACCTTATGTTATATGACGATTTGATCATGGATAAAGCGACGGCAAATTGCAACGTCTGGCTGCGATTTCTCACGGTAAAAAACCAATATACAACAGGAAATAATAGCGAAAAATGGCCATGGGTTTATTGTTGATAATATATTTTTCGGTGGTGCGTAATTTTATCTGTCAACATAAAGAAAATCCTAAAAAGTCATACGATATTGATCTTAATCTTATTCTTAAAATTATTTTTTAAGCGGGGCTAACCTTGCCTGATATTCGCTTAGCTGCAACAATTCTTCCGGTACTGAATGGAATAGCCATTGATGTACGTCATGAAATAGTCATGCGGGAATAAAAGTCTCTGCATTATATATCCAGGAATATTCTCCACTCTTATTTTCAGTGTGGATGAAACCCATATAACAATATGATTTTTAGGTGAATTGGTAGCTATGAGCCAAGGGCGGTAGCGTGCCCGAAGGCGTGAAGCGAAGCCTCGATTATTCTGTCAATAGCCTGCGGACGAATCCAAACTTTTTTCGGATATATGCCAGTTATATTCGCCGGTAATTAAATGCATGGTGGATGTAAGGGTAATCAAATGGTACGGATTAATTTAATTCGCACAGGATAATTTTCTGCCAAAGTGATAAATAATCAATGATGAAATCCAAACTAAAATTGATGCCATTATTGGTGTCGGTAACCTTGATGAGTGGTTGCACCATACTTCCCGGCAGCAATATGTCTACCTACGGAAAAGATGTGATTAAGCAGCAGGATGCTGATTATGACATTGGCCGAATGGTGAATGTTTATCCGCTGACCCCGCGACTGATTGAACAATTACGCCCGCGTCCTAACGTCGCGCAGCCCAACATGTCGCTGGATCAGGAGTTAAGCAATTACCAGTACCGCGTGGGGTCGGGCGACGTGCTGAACGTCACCGTCTGGGACCACCCGGAGCTGACGACCCCGGCGGGGCAGTATCGCAGCTCCAGCGACACCGGCAACTGGGTTCAGCCTGATGGCACCATCTTCTATCCCTACATCGGCAAAGTGCAGGTTAAAGGGCGCACGCTGGCGGAAATCCGCCAGACCATTACCCAGCGTCTGGCCGCCTATATCACCGACCCGCAGGTTGACGTCAACGTCGCCGCCTTCCGCTCGCAAAAAGTCTACGTCTCCGGACAGGTGAACAAATCCGGCCAACAGGCGATCACCAACGTGCCGCTGACCGTGCTGGACGCCATTAACGCCGCCGGCGGGCTGGGCGAACTGGCCGACTGGCGCAACGTGGTGCTGACGCACGACGGCCGCGAGCAGCGTATCTCCGTGCAGGCGCTGATGCAGAACGGCGATCTGAGCCAGAACCGTCTGCTCTACCCGGGCGACATTCTGTTCGTGCCGCGCAACGACGATCTCAAAGTGTTCGTGATGGGCGAAGTGAAGAAACAGAGCACGCTCAAAATGGACTTCAGCGGCATGACGCTGACCGAAGCGCTTGGCCAGGCGGAAGGTATCGACCTGACCACCTCGGACGCCAGCGGCATCTTCGTTATTCGTCCAACCAAAGAGGGCAACAACGGCAAGATGGCCAACGTCTACCAGCTGGATATGTCCGATGCGACCTCGCTGGTGATGGCGACCAACTTTGTCCTGCAGCCTTACGACGTGGTTTACGTCACCACCGCACCGGTTGCCCGTTGGAACCGTCTGATCAACCAACTGTTGCCGACCATCAGTGGCGTTCGCTACATGACCGACTCGGCGAAAGACATTCACACCTGGTAACCGCCATGTTTAACAAAATTCTTGTGGTATGCGTGGGGAACATCTGCCGTTCCCCCACGGCAGAACGCCTGTTACGCCGTCATCTTCCGGCTGTCACCGTTGACTCGGCGGGGCTGGGGGCGTTGGTGGGCAAATCGGCGGATGAGCGCGCCGTTAGCGTCGCCGCAGTGCATGACATTTCGCTTGAGGGGCACTGCGCGCGGCAAATATCCGGGCGCATGTGCCGGGAGTACGACCTGATTCTGGCGATGGAGAGACGGCACGTTGCCACCCTGCATGAAATGGCGCCGGAGATGCGCGGCAAGGTGATGCTGTTTGGCCATTGGGATAACGAGCGCGAGATCCCCGATCCGTATCGCAAAAGCCGCGAGGCGTTTGAAGCGGTGTACCAGTTACTCGACAGGTCTGCCAGCCAGTGGGCTCAGGCATTGAAAGCGCAGCAGGGATAACCATGACTGATAAAGTAAAACAGATAAGCCCGCCGGCCTCGGGCGGCGATGAGATTGATATTGGCCGCCTGGTGGGAACCGTTATTGAAGCCAAGTGGTGGGTGGCGGGTATTACGGCGCTGTTCGCCGCCGCTGCCATTATCTACGCCATCTTCGCCACGCCTATCTACAGCGCCGATGCGCTGGTGCGTATTGAGCAGAATCAGGGCAGCGCGCTGGTGCAGGATATCAGCAATGCCTTAACCAGTAAGCCGCCAGCCTCTGAGGCGGAGATCCAGATGATCACTTCCCGTCTGGTGCTCGGCAAAACCGTCGACGACCTGGATCTTGATATTGCGGTCAGTAAAAACACCTTCCCGATTCTGGGAGCGGGGTGGGATCGCCTGATGGGGCGTCAGAACCAGACCGTCAAAGTCACCACCTTCGAACGCCCGGCCTCAATGGCGGACAGCACCTTCACGCTGGATGTGCTGAGCCCAACCACCTTCCGTTTTAGCAACGATAGTGGTTTTAGCGTTGATGGCAAAGTGGGTGAGCCTGTCAATAAAGGCGGCGTGTCGCTGGTGGTTGCCGGGATTGCCGCCGATGAAGGGGCCAGTTTTACGGTCACCAAATACTCGACGCTGGGGATGATCAATACCCTGCAAAACAGCCTGAGCGTTACCGAAGATGGCAAAGACTCCGGCGTGCTGACGCTGACCATGGTGGGGCAAGACAAAGACCAGATCCGCGAAATCCTCAACAGCATTGCCCGCAACTATGTGGCGCAGAACGTGGCGCGCAAATCGGAAGAGGCGGCGAAGAGCCTGGAGTTCCTCGAAGTGCAGCTGCCGCAGGTGCGCAGCCAGCTTGATATCGCCGAAAACAAACTGAACGCCTACCGTCAGCAGAAAGACTCCGTCGACCTGCCGCTGGAGGCCAAGTCGGTGCTCGACTCGATGGTGAACATCGATGCTCAGCTTAACGAACTGACTTTCCGTGAAGCGGAGATCTCCAAGCTTTACACCAAAATCCACCCGGCGTACCGCACGCTGCTGGAAAAACGTCGGGCGCTGGAAGAAGAGAAAGCAAAGCTGAGCCAGCGTGTGACGGCTATGCCAAAAACCCAGCAGGAAATAGTGCGTCTGACCCGCGACGTCGAGTCCGGTCAGCAGGTCTATATGCAGCTGCTGAACAAACAGCAGGAGCTGAAAATTACCAAAGCCAGCACCGTGGGCGATGTGCGTATCGTCGACCCGGCGATTACCCAGCCGGGCGTGGTGAAGCCGAAGAAAGCGCTGATTATCCTTGGCAGCATTATCCTTGGCCTGATGCTGTCGATTGTCGGCGTACTGCTGCGCTCGCTGTTTAACCGCGGTATCGAAAGCCCGCAGGTGCTGGAAGAGCAGGGCATCAACGTGTATGCCAGCATCCCGCTCTCCGAATGGCAGAAATCTCGCGATAGCGTGAAGAGCGTCAACGGCGTGAAACGCTATAAGCAGAGCCAACTGTTGGCGATAGGTAACCCGACCGATCTCGCGATTGAAGCCATTCGCAGCCTGCGCACTAGCCTGCACTTCGCCATGATGCAGGCGCAAAACAATGTGCTGATGATGACTGGCGTGAGTCCCTCCATCGGTAAAACCTTCGTCTGCGCCAACCTCGCGGCGGTGATTAGCCAGACCAACAAGCGGGTGCTGATGATCGACTGCGATATGCGTAAAGGCTACTCCCACGAGCTGCTCGGCACCACCAACGATAACGGCCTGTCGGACGTACTGGTGGGCAAAACGGCGATCGAACACTGTGCGAAGAAAACCTCGGTTGCCAACTTCGACCTCATCCCTCGCGGGCAGATCCCGCCGAACCCGTCTGAACTACTGATGGCGGAGCGTTTTAGCGAACTGCTGAAATGGGGGAGTGCGAACTATGACCTGGTGCTGATTGATACCCCACCCATTCTCGCCGTCACCGACGCCGCGATTGTGGGCCGCCATGCGGGCACCACGCTGATGGTGACGCGCTATGCGGTCAATACGCTCAAAGAAGTGGAGACCAGCCTGAGCCGCTTTGAGCAGAACGGCATCGCGGTAAAAGGGGTGATCCTCAACTCGATCTTCCGCCGCGCTACCGGTTATCAGGATTACGGCTACTACGAGTACGAGTATCAGTCGGATTCTAAATAGCATTTTCCCCCTCACCCTAACCCTCTCCCCATAGGGGATAGAGGACCGTTCGGCGCTCATCTTCACATTCTGAGGGAGGGCTGGTTCGGTTTTCTCCCTCGCCCCTTTGGGGAGAGGGCCGGGGTGAGGGGAATAACCGCCCAATTGCCTATTCAGGGATATCCCATGACAACAGACTATCCGTTGATCTCCATCTATATGCCGACCTGGAACCGACAGCAGCTGGCGATTCGCGCCATCAAATCGGTTTTGCGTCAGGACTATCCCCACTGGGAAATGATTATCGTCGATGATTGCTCCAGCAGCTTCGAGCAGCTCCAGCAGTACATCGCCGAGCTGAACGATAGCCGCGTACAGTACACCCATAACGCCTTTAACTCCGGCGCCTGCGCGGTGCGTAATCAGGCGATTTTACAGGCTAAAGGCCAGTTTATTACCGGCATCGACGACGACGATGAGTGGACGCCCACCCGGCTCTCGACCTTTCTGGCGGACAAACAGCAGCTTAACAGCCACGCGTTTCTCTACGCCAACGACTACGTCTGCGAAGGGGAGGTCTATTCGCAGCCAGCCAGCCTGCCGCTGTACCCGAAATCACCGTTCTCTCGTGAACTGTTCTACAAGCGCAACATTATTGGCAACCAGGTCTTTAGCTGGGCGTGGCGCTTTAAAGAGTGCCTGTTCGATACCGAACTGAAGGCGGCGCAGGACTACGACATTTTTCTGCGCATGGTGATGGCCTACGGTGAACCGTGGAAGATTGAAGCGGCGACGCAAATTCTGCACATCAATCACGGGGAGATGCAGATCACCTCCTCGCCGAAAAAATTCTCCGGCTACTTCAGCTTCTATCGCAAGCATAAGGAGAAGTTTGACCGCGCCAGCAAGAAGTACCAACTCTTCACCCTGTACCAGATCCGCAATAAACGGATGACCTGGAAGACGTTTCTGACGCTGCTGTCGGTGCGTAACGGTAAGCGCTGGGTTGATGGATTACGGAGTAAATAATGCTGCTGGAAGATTTACGCGCCAATAGCTGGAGCCTGCGCCCGTGCTGCATGGTCACCGCTTATCGCGTTGCCCATTTCTGCTCGGTGTGGCGCAAGAAAAACGTCCTTAACAATCTGTGGGCTGCGCCGGTACTGGTGGCCTATCGCCTCATCACCGAATGCATCTTTGGCTATGAAATTCAGGCGGCGGCGACCATTGGTCGACGATTCACCATTCACCATGGCTATGCGGTGGTGATCAATAAAAACGTAGTGGCGGGGGATGACTTAACGATTCGCCACGGCGTCACCCTCGGCAACCGCGGCCCGAATAGCCTGGACTGCCCTACGCTTGGCAACGGCGTGGAGTTGGGCGCGAACGTGGTCATTATTGGCGGTATCACTATCGGCAATCAGGTGACTATCGGCGCGGGTAGCGTGGTGCTGGACGATATTCCCGACCATGCGCTGGTGGTGGGCGAAAAAGCGCGAGTGAAGGTAATTAAATGAATATTCTGCAATTTAACGTTCGTCTCGCCGAAGGCGGCGCGGCAGGCGTGGCGCTGGACCTGCATCAGCGCGCGCTGCGTCAGGGGCTGTCCTCGCAGTTTATCTATGGCTACGGCAAGGGCGGCAAAAAGAGCGTCAGCCACGAGCGTTATCCGCAGGTGGTGAAACAGACCGCGCGACTGACCTCAATGGCAAACCTGGCGCTGTTCCGCCTGTTTAACCGCGACCTGTTCGGCAACCTGAATAACCTTTACCGTCAGGTGACCCGTACCCAGGGGCCGGTGGTGCTGCATTTTCACGTGATGCACAGTTACTGGCTGAATCTGGCGGAGATGATTGATTTTTGCGAGCGCATCAAGGCGCATAAAGCGGACGTCACGCTGGTCTGGACGCTGCACGACCACTGGAGCGTCACCGGTCGCTGTGCGTTTCTTGACGGCTGCGACGGTTGGAAAAACGGCTGTCTGAAGTGCCCGACGCTCGACAACTATCCGCCGGTTAAGGTGGATCGCGCCCATCAGCAGGTGGAAGAAAAACGTCATCTCTTCCGCCGCATGCTCGCGCTCGGCTGCCAGTTTATCTCCCCGAGCCAGCATGTGGCAGATGCCTTTAATAGCCTGTATGGCCCGGGGCGCTGCCTGATTATCAACAACGGTATTGATGTGGCCACCGAAGCCATTCTGGCGGAGCTGAAGCCGATGACGGCGACCGCTCCTCGACCAAAAATTGCCGTTGTCGCTCACGACCTGCGCTATGACGGTAAAACCAACCAGCGGCTGGTGCGCGACATTATGGCGCTCGGCGATAAAGTGGAAATTCATACCTTCGGTAAGTTCTCGCCGTTTGAAGGCGCCAACGTGGTGAACCACGGTTTTCTCACCGACAAGCGCCAGTTGATGAGCGAACTCAACCCGCTCGATGCGCTGCTGTTTAGCTCTCGGGTCGATAACTACCCGCTAATCCTTTGCGAAGCGCTCTCTATTGGCGTGCCGGTAATCGCCACCCACAGCGAGGCGGCAAAAGAGGTGCTGGAAAAATCCGGCGGCCATACGGTTGACGAAAGCGCGGCGCTTTCGCTGGTGCAGATGCCGAAGGCGGAGATTGCGCAGGCGGTGTTTGGCACCACGCTCAGCGCGTTCAGCGCCCGCAGCCGTAAAGCCTATAGCGGGCAACAGATGCTGGAGGAATATGTCTCGTTCTATCAGAGTCTGTAGCTATCTGCTGCTGCCGTTAATCTATCTGTTGGTTAACGTGAAGCTGGCGCAGCTCGGCGAGAGCTTTCCTATCACCATCGTGACCTTCCTCCCGCTGCTGCTGTTGCTGTTCGTTGAACGCATTAACCTGAAAAAGCTGATGATTGCCCTCGGGCTTGGCGTGGGGTTGACGCTGTTCAACTATGTGTTCGGCCAGTCGCTGGACCCGAGCAAATACGTCACCTCGACGATGCTGTTTGTCTACATCGTTATCATCATTGGCATGGTCTGGAGCATTCGTTTTAAAACCATTTCACCGCACAACCACCGTAAGATCCTGCGCTTTTTTTACGTGGTTATCGGCATTGTGGTGATGCTTGCCGCGCTCGAGATGGTGCAAATTATTCTCTCCGGCAGCAGTAGCCTGATTGAGATGATTTCGAAATATCTTATTTACAGTAATAGCTATGTACTGAACTTTATCAAATTTGGCGGAAAGCGCACCACGGCCCTCTATTTCGAACCGGCATTCTTCGCTCTGGCATTAATCTCAATTTGGCTCTGCATCAAACAGTTTGGTATCAAAACCCCAAAATCTGATGCTATGATTCTCGCAGGGATAATTCTTTCAGGATCGTTCTCTGGGGTAATGACATTTATCCTGTTCTATCTGCTGGAATGGGCGTTCCAGTACCTGAACAAAGAGGCGATTAAAAAGAAATTGCCCTTAGCAATTATTTCTTTAGGGGCTTTCTTTGTCGGCCTGATATTTGCTGGCCCTTATATTGCAGAACGTGTTGGTGATTTGGGGACGGAAGGGTCGTCATCGTATTACCGGATTATTGGCCCGTTGGTAATGGTCGGTTATTCATTGACCAGTATTGATGGGGTGGTGCGTTTCGGTTCTCTTTACGAATATGTTGCATCATTCGGAATATTTAACGGTGCGGATGTCGGAAAAACCATAGACAATGGACTGTATCTGTTAATGATCTATTTTTCCTGGTTTGCCGTGATATTAACCATCGGCTACCTGTATTACGTTTTTAGAATGTTCATTAACGCTTTTGGGAATAATCGTAATTTCGCCGTGCAGCTGTATCTTTTCACGCCGGTATCACTGTTTTTTACCGGTTCGATATTTAGCCCGGAATATGCTTTTTTAATTGTATGTCCCTTTATTCTGCGTAAAGCGCTGAATATTGCCGACAGCAGATGAGGTGGAACATGTTGTTAAGTGTGGTGACCGTGGCGTTTCGTAACGTGGAAGGGGTGATGAAAACCTGGCGTTCGCTGGCCCATCTGGCGAACGATCCGAGCCTCGCTTTTGAGTGGATTGTGGTGGACGGCGGCTCTGAAGATGGTACGGCGGAATTTCTCGAAAAACGTAATGGGCAATACAAGTTACGCTACGTCAGCGAGCCGGATAAAGGGCTGTATGACGCGATGAATAAAGGTATTCGCATGGCTCAGGGCAAGTTCGTCTTGTTCCTCAATTCCGGTGACAGCTTTCATCCGGACGTCTCGCAGTTTGTCCGCCAACTTCGCGGCAAGAGCGATGATGCCATGTACCTCGGTGATGCAATGCTCGACTTTGGCGATGGCACTCAGATTCGCCGCAGTGCGAAGCAGGGCTGGTATATTTACCACAGCCTGCCGGCCAGCCATCAGGCTATTTTCTTCCCGCTGCGTGGGTTGAAAAATCACCCTTACGATGTGCAGTACCGCGTCTCTTCAGATTATGCGTTGGCCGCCAGGATGTATAAATCAGGTTATGCCTTTAAACGTATTAAAGGTCTGGTTTCTGAATTTTCAATGGGTGGTGTGTCAACCACTAATAACCTGCAATTGTGTCAGGATGCTAAAAAAGTGCAGCAAGAGATATTACGCATGCCAGCGGTACTGACGGAATTATCTTATTTATTACGCCTGCGAACGACCGGGAAAACTAAAGCCTTATATCACAAAGCTTAAGGAAACAGGATGCAGGAATTATCTGGCTTTACGGTGCCGAAAGGTTTTCGCGGCGCTGGGGGCATTAAAGTTCAAATCTGGTGGGCGGTGCAGGCGACGTTATTTGCCTGGTCCCCGCAGATACTCTACCGCTGGCGCGTATTTTTATTACGTTTGTTCGGCGCAAAAATAGGAAAAAACGTAGTCATTCGCCCCTCGGTAAAAATCACCTATCCGTGGAAATTAACCATCGGTGATTATGCCTGGGTTGGGGACGATGCAGTATTATATACCCTCGGTGATATTACCCTTGGGGCAAATTCAGTCGTCTCACAGAAATGTTATTTATGCACCGGCAGCCACGATTATCAGAGCGCGCATTTTGATATTAACGCCACGCCCATTGTGGTCGGTGAGAAATGCTGGCTGGCAACGGATGTCTTCGTTGCCCCCGGTGTGACGATTGGCGACGGCACCATCGTGGGTGCACGAAGCAGCGTTTTTAAATCGCTACCGGCAAATGTGATTTGCCGTGGCAATCCCGCAGTGGTCACGCGTAAACGCGTTGAGAAAGTTACTCCCTAAACGGGACTATTTGAGGAAAATATAATGTCGAAAGTCGCACTTATTACCGGCGTAACCGGGCAGGATGGTTCTTATCTGGCGGAACTGCTGCTGGAAAAAGGGTATGAAGTTCACGGGATCAAACGTCGTGCTTCCTCCTTTAACACCGAACGTGTCGATCACATCTACCAGGATCCGCACAGCAGCAACCCGAAATTTCACCTGCACTATGGCGATTTGACCGACAGCTCCAACCTGACGCGTATTCTGCAGGAAGTGCAGCCGGATGAAGTGTATAACCTCGGTGCGATGAGCCACGTGGCGGTGTCGTTCGAATCCCCGGAATACACTGCTGACGTGGATGCGATGGGGACGCTGCGTCTGCTGGAAGCCATCCGTTTCCTGGGTCTTGAAAAGAAAACCCGTTTTTATCAGGCGTCCACCTCTGAGCTGTACGGCCTGGTGCAAGAGATCCCGCAGAAAGAGACCACCCCGTTCTATCCGCGCTCGCCGTATGCCGTCGCCAAACTGTATGCCTATTGGATCACGGTTAACTATCGCGAATCCTACGGTATGTACGCCTGTAACGGCATTCTGTTCAACCACGAATCCCCGCGCCGTGGCGAAACCTTTGTGACCCGCAAAATCACCCGTGCGATTGCCAATATCGCCCAGGGGCTGGAGAAGTGCCTGTACCTCGGCAACATGGACTCCCTGCGTGACTGGGGCCATGCCAAAGACTACGTCAAAATGCAGTGGATGATGCTGCAACAGGAACAGCCGGAAGATTTCGTTATCGCCACCGGCGTGCAGTATTCCGTGCGCCAGTTCGTTGAAATGGCCGCAGCACAGCTCGGTATCAAACTGCGTTTTGAAGGTAAAGGCGTGGAAGAGAAGGGGATTGTGGCCTCCGTCACCGGTCACGATGCGCCGGGCGTGAAGCCGGGCGATGTGATGGTGGCCGTTGACCCACGCTACTTCCGTCCTGCAGAGGTGGAAACCCTGCTCGGCGACCCGACCAAAGCGCACGAAAAACTGGGCTGGAAACCGGAAATCACCCTGCAGGAGATGGTCTCTGAAATGGTCGCCAAAGACCTTGAAGCGGCGAAAAAACACTCCCTGCTGAAATCCCACGGTTACGAAGTGGCGATCGCGCTGGAGTCTTAAGTATGACCAGAGAACGCATTTTTGTGGCGGGCCACCGGGGAATGGTGGGCTCTGCCATCGTCCGACAGCTTGAGCAGCGCGGCGACGTGGATCTGGTTCTGCGCAGCCGCGACGAGCTCAACCTGCTGGACAGCCGTGAAGTGCACGATTTCTTCGCCCGCGAAAATATCACTCAGGTGTATCTGGCGGCAGCGAAGGTGGGCGGTATTGTTGCTAACAACACCTTCCCGGCGGACTTCATCTACGAAAACATGATGATTGAGAGCAACATCATTCATGCGGCGCATACGCACAACGTGAACAAGCTGCTGTTTCTCGGTTCATCCTGTATTTATCCGAAGATGGCCAACCAGCCGATGCACGAAAGCGAGCTGCTGCAGGGGACGCTGGAAGCCACCAACGAGCCGTACGCGATTGCCAAAATCGCCGGGATCAAGCTGTGCGAGTCCTACAACCGTCAGCACAACCGCGACTATCGCTCGGTGATGCCGACCAACCTGTACGGGCCGAACGATAACTTCCACCCGAGCAACTCCCACGTGATCCCGGCGCTGCTGCGTCGCTTCCACGAAGCGGTGCAGAAGAACGACGCCGACGTGGTGGTGTGGGGCAGCGGTACGCCAATGCGCGAGTTTCTTCACGTCGATGATATGGCGGCTGCCAGCATCCACGTGATGGAGCTGGACCGCAGCGTGTGGCTGGAAAACACGCAGCCGATGCTGTCGCACATTAACGTCGGCACCGGCGTTGACTGCACCATCCGCGAGCTGGCGCAGACGCTGGCAAAAGTGGTGGGCTTTAAAGGCAGCGTGGTGTTTGACGCCACCAAGCCAGATGGGACGCCGCGCAAGCTGCTCGACGTATCGCGCCTGCATCAACTGGGCTGGTATCACGAGATTTCACTGGAGGCTGGGCTTGCCAGCACCTACCAGTGGTTCCTCGAAAACCAGCACCGCTTCCGGGGGTAACCATGTTTCTGAACGAGGAGGCGTTTGCCACCGTGGTGCATTCTACGCCGCTCATCTCTATCGATTTGATCGTCGAGAACGCACAGGGCGAATTTCTGCTGGGTAAGCGCACCAACCGTCCTGCGCAGGGATTCTGGTTTGTCCCTGGCGGGCGGGTACAGAAAGATGAACCGCTGGCCGAGGCGTTTGCCCGCCTTACCGAGGCGGAACTGGGGCTGAGCCTGCCGATGACGGCAGGCCGCTTCTACGGCGTCTGGCAGCATTTCTACGATGACAACTTTTCGGGGACGGATTTTTCCACCCATTACATCGTGCTGGGGTTCCGCCTGCAGGTGGACGCCGATGCGCTCACCCTTCCGGACGCTCAGCATAACGATTACCGCTGGATGAGCCCTAAGGCGCTACTGGCAGCGGATAACGTCCACGAAAACAGCCGTGCCTACTTCCGGGTCGACAAAATGGCCGAGGTACCGGGCTTATGAAGATTCTGGTGTATGGCATTAACTACTCGCCTGAACTGACCGGCATCGGCAAGTACACCGGAGAAATGGTGGAGTGGATGGCGCGTCAGGGCCATGAAGTTCGGGTGATTACCGCACCGCCGTACTACCCGGAGTGGCAGGTTGGCGAGAATTACTCCAGCTGGCGCTACCGCCGGGAAGAGGGCGAAGCCACCGTGTGGCGCTGCCCGTTGTATGTGCCAAAGCAGCCCTCGACGCTCAAGCGCCTGCTGCATCTTGGCAGCTTTGCGCTCAGCAGCTTCTTCCCGCTGATGGCCCAGCGCCGCTGGAAGCCGGACCGCATTATCGGCGTAGTACCGACGCTGTTTTGCACACCGGGCATGCGCCTGTTAGGCAAACTCTCTGGGGCGCGCACGCTGCTGCATATTCAGGATTATGAAGTCGACGCGATGTTAGGGCTCGGCATGGCCGGTAACGGCAAATCCGGCAAGGTGGCGAAGCTCGCCAGCGCCTTTGAGCGCAGCGGCCTGCACAACGTCGATAACGTCTCGACTATCTCGCGTTCGATGATGAACAAAGCCTGCGAGAAGGGCGTCCCGGCGGAGAAGGTGATCTTCTTCCCTAACTGGTCTGAAGTATCGCGTTTCCGCGAGGTGTCAGAGACATTGGTTATCGCGCTGCGTCAGCGCCTGGGGCTGCCGGACGATCGCCGGATTGTGCTTTACTCCGGCAACATCGGTGAAAAACAGGGGCTGGAGAGCGTGATTACCGCCGCCGAGCAACTGCGTGAACAGCCGCTGCTGTTTGTGATTGTCGGCCAGGGCGGCGGCAAAGCGCGGCTGGAAAAAATGGCCGCCGAGCGTGGGCTGGATAACGTGAAGTTTCTGCCGCTGCAATCTTATGACGATTTACCCGCCCTGCTGGCGATGGGCGACTGCCATCTGGTTATCCAGAAGCGTGGCGCGGCGGATGCGGTACTGCCGTCCAAGCTGACCAATATTCTGGCGGTGGGCGGCAACGCGGTGATTACCGCTGAAGCGGACACCGAGCTCGGACAGCTGTGTCTCGACAACCCAGGCATCGCGGTGTGCGTCACGCCTGAATCGGTTCCGTCGCTGGTGGAAGGGATTGAACAGGCGCTAAGCATGCCAAAACGTAACGCGGCAGCCCGCGCCTGGGCAGAACGTTCGCTCGAAAAAGAGCACGTGCTTAACCAATTTATTGCTGATATTCGGGGTTAAACGATGAGTCAATCTACGCTTTTCCCGGTCGTAATGGCCGGTGGCTCGGGCAGTCGCCTGTGGCCGTTGTCCCGAGTGCTGTACCCCAAGCAGTTCCTGTGCCTGAAAGGGGACATGACCATGCTGCAGGCCACGGTTAACCGTCTGGAAGGGGTGAAGTGCGCGAGCCCGGTGGTTATCTGCAACGAGCAGCACCGTTTTATCGTCGCCGAGCAGCTGCGCCAGCTGAACAAGCTGACCGAAAACATCATTCTGGAACCTGCCGGGCGTAACACCGCCCCGGCGATAGCGCTGGCTGCGCTGGCTGCTATTCGCCGCGAGCCGGATAACGACCCGCTGATGCTGGTGCTGGCGGCGGATCACGTCATCCAGGACGAAGACGCTTTCCGCGCAGCGGTGCGCGAAGCCACGCCGTACGCCGAAAGCGGCAAGCTGGTGACCTTCGGTATCGTGCCGAGCCTGCCGGAAACCGGCTATGGCTACATTCGTCGCGGTGAGGTGAGCCCAGGGGCGGGCGAGGCGTTAGCCTTTGAAGTTGCGCAGTTTGTGGAAAAACCGAATCTCGATACCGCTCAGGCCTACGTCGCCTGCGGTGAATATTACTGGAACAGCGGCATGTTCCTGTTCCGCGCCGGGCGTTACCTGGAAGAGCTGGGCAAATATCGCCCGGACATATTTCGCGCCTGCGAAAGCGCCATGAACGTCACCGACCCGGATCTCGATTTTATCCGCGTTGAAGAAGAGGCTTTTCTGAGCTGCCCGGACGAGTCGATTGACTACGCGGTGATGGAACGCACTAACGACGCAGTCGTGGTGCCGATGGACGCCGGCTGGAGTGACGTCGGCTCCTGGTCATCGCTGTGGGAAATCAGCAATCACACCCCGGAAGGCAATGTGCACCACGGCGATGTGATTAGCCACCAAACCGAAAACAGCTACATCTACGCGGAATCTGGCCTGGTGACCACCGTCGGGGTAAAGGATTTGGTGGTGGTGCAGACCAAAGACGCGGTGCTTATCGCCGATCGCAACGCGGTGCAGGACGTGAAAAAGGTGGTCGAGAAAATTAAGGCCGACGGCCGACATGAACACCATATCCATCGCGAAGTCTATCGCCCGTGGGGCAAATACGACTCTATCGACTCCGGCGATCGCTACCAGGTTAAGCGCATTACCGTGAAGCCGGGCGAGGGACTCTCTCTGCAGATGCATCACCACCGGGCTGAACACTGGATCGTGGTGGCCGGCACCGCCAAAGTGACGTTGGGCGATGAGGTCACCCTGCTGGGTGAGAATGAATCTATCTACATCCCATTGGGCGTCACCCACTGCCTGGAAAACCCGGGAAAAATTCCGCTCGACCTGATTGAAGTGCGCTCCGGAACCTATCTCGAAGAGGACGACGTAGTGCGATTCGCCGACCGCTACGGGCGCGTGTAGCGCGCCTATTCTGCCCGGTGGCGCTGTGCCATCCGGCAAATTACGAAACGAAAAATCATGACCCTCACCGGTCAGGGATAACCGTTGCCTGAAGAAAGGTAAAAACATGAAAAAGCTAACCTGTTTTAAAGCCTATGACATTCGCGGCAAGCTGGGCGAAGAGCTGAACGAAGAGATTGCCTGCCGTATTGGTCGCGCCTATGGCGAATACCTGAAACCGAAAACCGTGGTGCTGGGCGGCGACGTACGCCTGACCAGCGAAGCGCTGAAATTAGCGCTGGCACGCGGCCTGCGCGATGCGGGCGTGGACGTGCTGGATATCGGCCTTGCCGGTACCGAAGAGATCTATTTCGCTACCTTCCATTTAGGTGTGGACGGCGGCATTGAAGTGACTGCCAGCCATAACCCGATGGACTATAACGGCATGAAGCTGGTGCGCGAAGGCGCGCGTCCTATCAGCGGTGATACCGGGCTGCGCGACATTCAGCGTCTTGCTGAAGAGAACTTCTTCCCGCCGGTAGACGACGCAAAACGCGGCAGCTATCAGCAAATTAACCTGCGCGATGCCTACGTTGACCATCTGCTGGGCTATATCGACGTTAAAAACCTCACCCCGCTTAAGCTGGTTATCAACTCCGGTAACGGTGCGGCGGGCCCGGTTATTGATGCGCTGGAAGCCCGCTTTAAGGCGCTGAACGTGCCGGTCAGCCTGATTAAGGTGCATAACAACCCGGACGGCAACTTCCCGCACGGCATTCCTAACCCGCTGCTGCCGGAGTGTCGTGACGACACCCGCGATGCGGTGTTGAAGTACGGCGCCGATATGGGTATCGCCTTTGACGGCGATTTCGATCGCTGCTTCCTGTTCGATGAACAAGGGCAGTTTATCGAAGGCTACTACATCGTTGGCCTGCTGGCGGAAGCCTTCCTCGAGAAAAACCCCGGTGCGCGCATTATTCACGACCCGCGCTTGTCCTGGAACACCGTTGACGTGGTGACCGCCGCGGGCGGCACGCCGGTGATGTCGAAAACCGGCCATGCGTTTATCAAAGAGCGCATGCGTAAGGACGACGCGGTGTACGGCGGCGAGATGAGCGCCCATCACTACTTCCGTGATTTTGCCTACTGCGACAGCGGGATGATCCCGTGGCTGCTGGTGAGTGAACTGCTGTGCCTGAAGGGCCAAACCCTGGGACAACTGGTGCATGACCGCATGGCGGCGTTCCCGGCAAGCGGCGAGATCAACAGCCAGCTGAAAGCGCCGTCGGAGGCGATTGCCCGGGTGGAAGCCCACTTTGCCGGCAGCGCGCTGGAGATTGACCGCACCGATGGCATTAGCCTGGCGTTTGCCGACTGGCGCTTTAACCTGCGTTCGTCAAATACCGAACCGGTGGTGCGCCTGAACGTGGAATCTCGCGGCAATACGCCGCTGATGCAGGCGCGAACGCAGGACATTCTGGCGCTGCTTAATCAGTAACAACTGCCCCTCACCCTAACCCACTCCCCACAGGGGAGTGGGGACTGTCCGGAGCGCTCCCTCAATCCCAGAGGGAACCGTCCGGTTTTCTCCCTCGCCCCTATGGGGAGAGGGCCGGGGTGAGGGGAAAACGACGATATAGGACCGACGATGACGACTCTAAAAAAGCGCGAACGAGCCAAAACGAATGCATCGTTAATCTCCATGGTGCAACGTTTTTCAGATATCACCATCATGATAGGTGGGCTGTGGCTGGTGTGTCAGGCTGTCGCGTTGCCGTTTTTGTACCTGCATCTGCTGATGGCGCTGGTCACGCTGGTGGTGTTCCAGATGATCGGCGGGATCACCGACTTTTATCGCTCATGGCGCGGCGTTCGCATCACTACCGAGCTGCTACTGCTGTTACAGAACTGGACGTTGAGCCTGGTCTTTACCGCCGGCCTGCTGGCGTTTAACGATGACTTCAACACCAACTTCGCCATGTGGCTGGCGTGGTATCTGCTGAGCACCATCGGCATGCTGGCCAGCCGGGCGTTTATCCGCTATGGCGCGGGCGTGCTGCGCCATCGTGGCTATAACACCCGCTATGTGGCGGTGGCAGGTGATATGCCGGAAGGGCAGGCGCTGCTGGAGAGCTTCCGCAACCAACCGTGGCTTGGCTATGCGGTGGTGGGCTGCTACCACGACGCGAAACCGGGCGGCGTGAATACCGACTGGATGGGCAACTTCGAGCAACTCCTCGACGACGCGCGCAGCGGTAAAATCCACAACGTCTACATCTCCATGGCGATGCAGGAAGAAATCCAGATTAAAAATCTGGTACGCGACTTAGCGGACACCACCTGCACCGTGCTGCTGATCCCTGACGTCTTCACCTTCAACATCCTGCACTCCCGCGTCGAAGTGGTGAACGGTATTCCCGTCGTCCCGCTGTATGACACCCCGCTCTCCGGCGTAAACCGCATCCTGAAACGACTGGAAGATATCGTGCTGGCGAGCGGCATTCTGCTGCTGATTTCCCCCGCGCTGTGCTGCATCGCGCTGGCGGTGAAGCTCAGTTCGCCAGGGCCAATCATTTTCCGCCAGACCCGCTACGGCATGGACGGTAAGCCTATCAAGGTGTGGAAATTCCGCTCAATGAAGGTGATGGAGAACGACAAGGTGGTGACTCAAGCCACGCAGAACGACCCGCGCGTGACCCGTGTGGGCAACTTCCTGCGCCGCACCTCGCTTGATGAACTGCCGCAGTTTATCAACGTGCTCACCGGCGGGATGTCGATTGTTGGCCCGCGCCCGCACGCCGTGGCGCACAACGAGCAGTACCGTCAGCTCATTGAAGGCTACATGCTGCGCCACAAAGTGAAGCCCGGTATTACCGGCTGGGCGCAGATCAACGGCTGGCGCGGCGAGACCGACACCCTGGAAAAAATGGAAAAACGGGTGGAATTCGACCTCGAGTACATCCGCGAGTGGAGCCTGTGGCTCGATATCAAAATTGTTTTCCTGACGGTGTTTAAAGGCTTCGTCAACAAAGCAGCCTATTGAGGACGCAACATGGGCTTACGAGAAAAAACCATCAACGGCGCAAAATGGTCGGCGATGGCAACGGTGGTGATTATTGGCCTCGGGCTGGCGCAGATGACCGTGCTGGCGCGGCTGTTTGACGGCCACCAGTTTGGCCTGCTTACCGTATCGCTGGTGATTATCGCGCTGGCGGACACGCTGTCGGACTTCGGCATTGCCAACTCAATTATTCAGCGCAAAGAAATTAGCCAACTGGAGCTGACCACGCTCTACTGGCTGAACGTGGGGCTGGGGGTGGCGGTGTTTGCGGCGGTGTATTTGCTGAGCGACACCATCGCCAATCTGCTGCATAACCCGGATTTAGCGCCGCTGATTAAAACGCTGTCGCTGGCGTTTGTGGTGATTCCCCATGGTCAGCAGTTTCGCGCCTTGATGCAAAAGGAGCTGGAGTTCAACAAGATTGGCTCCATTGAGACCGCCGCCGTACTGTCGGGCTTCACCTTCACGGTGGTCAGCGCCTGCTTCTGGCCGCTGGCGATGACCGCTATTCTCGGTTACCTGGTTAATAGCGCCGTGCGGACGCTGCTGTTTGGCTACTTTGGCCGCAAAATTTACCACCCGGGCCTGCATTTTTCGCTGGCTACCGTGATGCCCAACCTGCGATTTGGTGCGTGGCTGACGGCAGACAGCATCGTTAACTATATCAACACCAACCTTTCTACCCTGACCCTGGCACGTATTCTCGGGGCGAGCGTGGCGGGTGGCTATAACCTGGCCTACAACGTGGCGGTGGTGCCGCCAATGAAGCTTAACCCGATTATCACCCGCGTGCTGTTCCCGGCGTTTGCCAAGATTCAGGACGACAACGACAAGCTGCGGGTGAACTTCTACAAGCTGCTGTCGGTGGTGGGGATTATCAACTTTCCAGCGCTGCTGGGGCTGATGGTGGTGAGCAATAACTTCGTGCCGTTGGTGTTTGGCGAGAAGTGGATGCATATCGTGCCTATCCTGCAACTGCTGTGCGTGGTGGGGCTGCTGCGTTCTGTTGGCAACCCGATTGGCTCGCTGCTGATGGCGAAAGCGCGGGTGGACATCAGCTTTAAATTCAACGTGTTTAAAACCTTCCTGTTTATTCCTGCGGTGATTGTCGGCGGGGAGATGGGCGGCGCGATTGGCGTCACGCTCGGCTTCCTGCTGGTGCAAATCATCAACACCATCCTCAGCTACTTCGTGATGATCAAACCGGTGCTGGGGCCGGGCTACCGTGACTACCTGCTGAGCCTGTGGCTGCCGTTCCGGCTTTCGCTGCCGACGCTTATCACCAGCTATGCCGTCGGGCGACTGCTGGCTGGCAGCGTATCGCTACCAATGCTGCTGGCGCTACAGGTGCTGGTGGGCGTACTGAGCTTTGCGCTGGTGATTGTGCTGTCGCGCAATAGCCTGCTGATTGAACTTAAAAAACCGCTCTGTCGGAGCCAGAAACTGAAGACGCTGCTACGCGTTTCTAATTAACCGTTGATGTAGGCCTGATAAGCGTAGCGCCATCAGGCAGCCCGGCGCAGATTGCCGGATGGCGGCGTTGCCTTATCCGGCCTACGTTCGACAATGACGCATTTTTGATTGATTTGCTTGAAACCCCTTTGATGAGGCCATGATGAAATTATTAATTTTGGGAAACCACACCTGCGGCAACCGCGGCGATAGCGCCATTATGCGCGGCCTGCTCGATGCCATCGTCCGCCAACAGCCGGACGTAGAAATGGACGTGATGAGCCGTTTCCCGATCAGTTCCTCCTGGTTGCAGGGGCGTGAGATTATCGCCGATCCGCTGTACCAACTGAGCCAGAAGCAGCAGGCGGCAGGGGGCATGAGTGGGCGCGTGAAGAAGGTGCTGCGCCGTCGCTTCCAGCACAAGATCCTGCTGGCGAAGGTGACAGGGGAAGGCAAGCTGCGCAACTTTGAGATTGCGCCGGAGTTCCATGAATTTGTGCGCTTCCTCGGCAGCTATGATGCGATTATCCAGGTTGGCGGCTCGAACTACGTCGATCTCTACGGTTTGACCCACTTTGAATATCCGCTGTGCGCCTTTATGGCCAATAAGCCGATTTACATGATTGGCCACAGCGTCGGCCCGTTCCAGAACCCGGACTTTAACCAGCTGGCGAACTACGCCTTTGGCCGTACCAATGCGCTGATCCTGCGTGAAACCGTCAGCCGTGAGCTGATGGCGAAAGCGGAGATTGATACATCAAAAGTAGAGCAGGGCGTCGATACCGCCTGGCTGGTTGAGCATCGTAACGACAGCTTTGAGCCGAGCTACGCGGTGCAGCACTGGCTGAACCTGACCGCGCAGCGCAAAACCGTCGCTATAACTTTGCGCGAGCTGGAACCGTTCGATAAACGCCTTGGCACCACGCAGCAGGCCTACGAAAAAGCCTTTGCCGAGGTGGTGAACCGGATGATTGCCGACGGCTATCAGGTACTGGCGCTCTCGACCTGTACCAGCATCGACCGCTACAACCGCGATGATCGCATGGTGGCATTGCGTATGGCGCAG
The DNA here is from genome assembly GCF_046569695.1 of Kluyvera sp. 142486. NCBI lineage: Bacteria > Pseudomonadati > Pseudomonadota > Gammaproteobacteria > Enterobacterales > Enterobacteriaceae > Kluyvera > Kluyvera sp. 142486. The sequence goes on along the minus strand of NZ_JBKHUI010000005.1, from coordinate 16,978 downwards.
TACGTTGAAAACCGTGAGCATTTCCATATCGCCATGGATGAACTGAACGACGTGGAGATTGGCAAGATCCTTGCCTCCTGCGAGTTGACCATCGGCACGCGCCTGCACTCGGCGATTATCTCCATGAACTTTGGCACCCCGGCGATTGCCATTAACTACGAACACAAATCCGCAGGCATCATGCAGCAGCTCGGGATGCCGGAGATGGCTATCGACATTCGTCACCTGCTCGATGGTTCGATGCAGGGCGTGGTGGCCGATATCCTCAATCAGCTTCCGGCGCTGGGCGAGAAAGTGGCGACGGCGGTAGAAGGCGAGCGTCAGAAGGGCTTCACTATGATCGAATCGGTGCTCAGCCGTATCCGGGAGGGCCGATGAAAGTCAGCTTCTTTCTGCTGAAATTCCCGTTATCGTCAGAGACCTTCGTCCTGAACCAGATTGTGGCGTTTATTGAGATGGGCCATGAGGTAGAGATTGTCGCGCTGCAAAAGGGCGACCTCACCAACACCCATGCCGCCTACACCCAGTACCGGCTGGCGGAGAAGGTCCGCTGGCTGCAGGATGAACCTGCCAGCGCGCTGGAAAAGCTGCGCTACCGCGCGTTCAGCACCTTGCGCGGCCTGCACCGTCCCGCCGTCTGGCGGGCGCTGAATACGCGTCGCTACGGCCAGGAGGCGCGTAATCTCATTCTCTCTTCTATCTGTAGCCGCACCTCTGCACCGATAACCGCCGATGTTTTTATCGCCCACTTCGGCCCGGCGGGCGTTACGGCGGCGAAGCTGCGCGAGCTGGGGGTGATTGACGGTAAAATTGCCACCGTTTTCCACGGTATTGATATCTCCAGCCGTGAAGTACTCAGCCACTATGGCGGGGAGTACCAGCAGCTATTTCGCCGCGGCGACATGATGCTGCCGATTAGCCAGCTGTGGGCCGAACGGCTACAGGCAATGGGCTGCCCGGCGGATAAAATCACCGTCTCGCGGATGGGGGTGAATATGGACCGTTTCTCGCTACGGCCTTTGAAAGCGCCGGACGACTGCCTGCAGATTATCTCCGTTGCCCGATTGACCGAGAAAAAGGGGCTGCATGTGGCGATTGAAGCCTGCCGCCAGCTAAAAGCGCAGGGGGTCAACTTTCGCTACCGCATTCTTGGTATCGGCCCATGGGAGCGTCGTTTACGCACCCTGATTGAACAGTATCAGCTAGAAGACCGCGTGGAGATGCCGGGGTTTAAACCGAGCCATGAAGTGAAAGGGATGCTCGATGAAGCCGACGTGTTCCTGCTGCCGTCGGTGACTGGCGCGGACGGTGATATGGAAGGCATTCCGGTGGCGCTGATGGAGGCGATGGCGGTGGGGATCCCGGTGCTCTCGACCGTTCACAGCGGGATCCCTGAGCTGATTCAGTCCGGGAATTCCGGCTGGCTGGTGGCCGAGAACGATGCTCAGGCGTTGGCCGACAAGCTGAAAGCACTTGGACGGATGGATGCACAGAGCCTCCAGCCCGTACTTGAGCGGGCACGTGAAAAAGTGGAAACCGATTTTAACCAGCAGGTGATCAACCGACAGCTCGCCCGCCTGCTGCACACGCTTTGCTAAGGAGGCGCCATGCGTACTTTAACCCGACGACACTTTCTGACGGCCGGCGCGACGCTGGCCGCCTTGCCGCTGCTGCCTGTCGACCGCGCTCGGGCAGCAGGGCAATCAGCAACGGCTGATATTCGTGACTTCTATCGCGATGGCGACTGGATCCGCGCGTTTAACGAGGCTTTCAGCGAGGCGGATACGGTCTCCGTTCCCGCTGGCGTGGTATGCGACAACATCAATACCGCCATCACCATACCGCCGGGCAAAACGCTGGCGGTTTCCGGGGCGCTAAAGGGCAACGGCCGTGGGCGATTTATCCTCCAGCGTGGCTGTAAGATTAGTGGCAGCGGCGAGGCGAGCCTCTATAACATCACCCTCGACGTCCGCGGTGGCGACTGCACGATCGAGGGGCTGACCATGAGCGGCTACGGCCCGGTGGCGCAGATATTTATCGGCGGCAAAGACAAGCAGCAGATGCAAAATCTGACCATCACTCGCCTTACCGTCACCAAAGCGAACTACGGCATTCTCCGCCAGGGCTACCACAACCAGTGGCAGGACGTCAGCATCACCCACTGCCATTTCAGCTACCTACAGGGCGACGCTATCGAATGGAACGTGGCGATAAACGACAGCAATATCCTCATTTCTGACCATGTCATCGACCATATCGACTGCACCAACGGCAAGGTGAACTGGGGGATAGGCATTGGGCTGGCGGGAAGCACCTACGATAACGGCTATCCGGAAGACCAGGCGGTGAAGCACTTCGTTGTTGCCAACATCACCGGCAGCAACTGCCGCCAACTGGTGCACGTTGAGAACGGAAAGCATTTTATTATTCGCAACGTCAAGGCCAGTAATATCACCCCGGAATTCAGCAAGCAGGCGGGAATAGATAACGCCACCGTGGCGATCTACGGATGTGATAATTTCGTTATCGATGGTGTCGATATGGTTAATAGCGCGGGAATGCTGATTGGCTATGGTGTTATCAAAGGTAACTATTTGTCGATACCGCAAAATTTCCGGTTGAATAATATACAGATGAATAATGAGAAGGCGGGGACTAACCTGCGGGGGATCCAGATCTCCTCCGGTAACGCACAGTCTTTCGTCTCTATCACCAACCTGAATCTGCGCTACGCCTCGCTGGCACTACACAACAAGCCACAGCATATTTTTATGCGCAATATCAATGTGATGCAGGTAGCATCGCGGGAGCCAGCGCTGTCGCTCAACTTTGACTTGCGTAAGGATGTGCGCGGTAAATTTATGGCCAAACAGGACACACTGCTGTCGCTGGCGCACGTCAACGCTGTTAACGAGAAGGGACAGCCGTCGGTGGATATCGACCTTATCGATCAACATGTTGTTAATTCTGAACGGCTTAATTTTCCGCTGCCGCGCCGCTAACGGCCACTTCCTTTCCCATTCTCGGATTACATCCAGAGATTTCGCCTAACCTAAAGAGATACTATGAGAAAACAGGGTGGATTAAACATGTTTAATCGCTATAATTCAGCAACCGAATATAGGTGGACAAGATAATGGTTAATTTGAAAGCAGTCATTCCGGTTGCGGGTCTGGGCATGAATATGCTCCCTGCCACGAAGGCGATTCCCAAAGAGATGCTGCCGATCGTCGACAAGCCAATGGTTCAGTATATCGTTGACGAAGTGGTTGCTGCAGGTATCAAAGAGATCGTTCTGGTGACGCATGCATCGAAGAACTCGGTGGAGAACCACTTTGACACCTCGTACGAACTGGAAGCGCTGCTGGAACAACGTGTAAAACGTCAACTGCTGGCTGAAGTTCAGTCTATCTGTCCTCCTGGCGTTACCATCATGAACGTTCGTCAGGCTCAACCGCTGGGCCTGGGACACTCAATCCTTTGCGCCCATCCGATCGTTGGCGATAACCCGTTTGTGGTTGTGCTGCCGGACATCGTGCTGGACAACGCAAGCGCTGACCCGCTTCGCTATAACCTTGCCGCAATGGTGGCGCGTTTCAATGAAACGGGGCGTAGCCAGGTGCTGGCAAAACGCATGCCGGGTGACCTGTCTGAATACTCCGTCATTAAGACAAAAGAGCCTCTGGATGTTGAAGGTAAGGTGAGCCGTATCATCGATTTCATCGAAAAACCGGATCAACCGCAAACGCTGGACTCCGATCTGATGGCTGTAGGGCGTTATGTTCTTTCCGCTGATATCTGGGCTGAACTTGCTAAGACCGTGCCGGGCGCATGGGGACGTATTCAACTGACCGATGCTATTGCTGAACTGGCTAAGAAGCAGTCTGTTGATGCGATGCTGATGACCGGTGAGAGCTATGACTGTGGGAAGAAGCTGGGATATATGCAGGCGTTTGTGCAGTATGGGCTGCGGAATCTGAAGGATGGAGCGAAGTTCAGGAAAGGGATTGAGAAGCTGCTGGTAGCGCCATAGGGGCTACGCATTAAAGAAATTATTAATGGCAGATGAGAACGAGTATATGTATGTATACTGAAGATTTTTCTCACTGCCGTTTTGCTTTTGTAGGACTGGTTTGAGTCGTACCCTAAACTAATAGGCAATACCTGTGAGCAGCTAATTAGAGAAGGCTCGGGGCTTAAAGATTGAAGAAGAAAAGACATAGCAGTTAATAGTTGGGTACATAACGAAAATTTGATTTGTTGCTGTTAGTATCTATTAACATCAACATTTTAGTCAGTGTACTGGTTGCTGTTGAGCCAGGGGCGGTAGCGTGTTTTGATAGAGGTATTTTTGGTCTACCTCTAATTATTTTTTAATTTAAACGATTGTGGATATTTAACGTGAAAATACTGGTTACTGGCGGGGCAGGCTTTATTGGGTCAGCTGTTGTACGCCACATTATTCATAATACTCCGGATTCCGTTATTAATGTTGATAAATTGACTTATGCTGGAAATCTTGAATCTTTAGTTGATGTTGAGAATAGTGAGCGATATTCATTTGAGCGGGCCGATATCTGCGATGCCGAGGCTTTAGCTCGAATTTTTTCCACATACAAACCAGATGCGGTGATGCACCTTGCTGCTGAAAGCCATGTTGATCGTTCAATTACTGGGCCTGCAAAATTTATTGAAACTAATATTATCGGGACTTACGTCTTATTAGAAGAAACTCGTAAATATTGGCAATCACTGGACCAATACAAAAAAATAGCGTTTCGTTTCCATCATATTTCCACGGATGAAGTATATGGTGACTTACCTCATCCAGATGAGATGCCAAAGGATACTACGTTACCACTGTTTACAGAGAAAACTTCATATTCTCCAAGTAGTCCGTACTCCTCTTCAAAGGCTTCAAGTGATCATCTTGTGCGTGCTTGGCGACGGACCTACGGCATGCCAGCAATTGTAACCAACTGTTCTAATAATTATGGACCATATCATTTCCCAGAAAAGTTAATACCATTAGTTATTCTTAACGCTCTTAGTGGAAAACCGTTACCGGTGTATGGAAATGGTGAGCAGATTCGTGACTGGTTATATGTCGAAGATCATGCTCGCGCATTATATAAGGTTATTACGGAGGGGGATGATGGCGAAACCTATAATATCGGTGGCCATAATGAGCGAAAAAACATTGAAGTCGTCGAAACTATTTGCAAAATTCTTGATGAAGTAATCGGTGAAAAACCAGCAAACATTAATAGTTTTTCGGATCTTATAGTCTATGTTGCAGATCGCCCTGGGCATGATCTTCGATATGCAATTGATGCGACAAAAATAAAAAAAGACTTAGGTTGGACTCCGCAAGAAACATTTGAATCAGGTATCCATAAAACGGTAAATTGGTATTTAAATAATGAAAATTGGTGGATGCGTGTAATTGATGGATCCTATTCAGGAGAACGTTTGGGTTTGATGGATTAATTAAAGGAATAGATAATGAAAGGTATTGTTCTTGCAGGCGGGTCAGGTACTCGTCTTTACCCTATTACTCAAGGTGTATCTAAACAGCTTTTGCCTGTATATGATAAACCGATGATTTACTATCCAATCTCGGTGCTGATGTTATCTGGCATACGTGAAATCTTGATCATTACAACTCCTGAGGATATGCCATCGTTTAAGCGCTTACTTGGTGATGGCTCACAATTTGGCATTAACTTATCATATGAAATTCAGCCTTCACCTGATGGGCTTGCACAAGCGTTTATCATTGGAGAAGAGTTCATTAATAATGAGCCATGTGCACTTGTTCTTGGCGATAATATTTATTTCGGTCAGAGTTTCGGCAAAAAACTAGAGTTAGCTGCTCAACTAAGCAGTGGTGCTAAAGTTTTTGGCTATCAGGTTTTAGACCCTGAACGTTTTGGAGTTGTTGAGTTTGATGAAAATTCAAAAGCAATCTCAATAGAAGAAAAACCAATTAAGCCAAAGTCAAGTTGGGCCGTTACAGGCCTTTATTTTTACGACAATAATGTGGTGGAAATGGCTAAACAAGTAAAACCATCTTCTAGGGGCGAACTTGAAATTACCACGCTCAACCAAATGTATCTTGAGCGCGGAGAACTTCAAGTTGAACTACTCGGCCGTGGATTTGCATGGCTGGATACCGGGACGCACGATAGTTTGATAGAAGCCTCGCAGTTTATTCATACGATTGAAAAACGGCAGGGTATGAAGGTCGCTTGCTTGGAAGAGATCGCATTCCGTAAAGGATGGCTGGCAAAAGAACAATTAATTGAACAAATGAATAAATTTTCGAAAAATGACTACGGCCGATATTTGCGTTCGTTAATTGATGAGGAAAGATAATTTATTCTAGATTTAAACTTTCTTAAACAATTATTTAGCGATAGATAGATAATTTTAATGAATACAACGAAATGTCTTTCTAAGAAGGATGCACAATTGAAAGTTATAGACACAATTATCCAAGACGTAAAAATCATAGAACCTAAAGTCTTTGGTGATGAACGAGGCTTTTTCCTTGAAACGTATGAAAAAAAACGTTATCAAGAAATGTTAAATATTGATCTGGATTTTGTCCAAGATAATCACTCTCGATCAGCCAAAAATGTTCTACGAGGACTTCACTTTCAGAAAGAAAAACCACAAGGTAAATTAGTTCGTGTGGTTAGCGGTACAGTATTTGATGTCGCTGTTGATATTAGGCCAGAGTCTCCAACATTTGGTAAATGGGTGGGGGTACTCCTTTCATCGGAAAATAAATCACAGTTATGGATTCCACCAGGATTGGCTCATGGTTTCTGTGTAATTAGCGATACGGCTGATTTTGAATACAAATGTACGGATTATTATTATCCAGAGTACGAGGGATGCTTATCTTGGAACGATCCGAGTGTTGGTATTACATGGCCTATAGATAAACCTCAATTGTCTGCAAAAGATTTAAATGGCTGCTCATTGATGAATTTAATTAAATGAAAATATTATTAACCGGTATAAAAGGGCAACTTGGGCAAAGTTTTACTAATAAAATACCAAATGAATGGTCTGTTATATCTGCGGATAAAAATACGTTAGATGTTGGAAATGAAATCAATGTGCATAATGTGGTTTCTGAAATCAGACCTGATGTTATTATTAATGCTGCTGCTTGTACTTCTGTTGATGCTGCTGAAAGTGATATTGATGGTTTTGAGAGGGTAAATCATTTAGGTGCTAAGTATATTGCGCAAGCAGCAGAAAAGTATAAATCAAAGCTTATTCATTTATCTACTGATTATGTTTTTGATGGTAAAAGTACGGAACCTTATAAAGAAACTTCGGCTACAAATCCGCTAAATATTTATGGGAAGACCAAACTATATGGTGAATTAGCTGTACTTGCTAATCACCAAAATGCAATAATTATAAGAACATCATGGGTGTATAGCGAGTATGGTCAAAATTTTCTGAAAACAATCTTAGGATTATTGTCAAAGAATATAGATATACGTGTTGTAGGAGATCAAATAGGTGCCCCGACATATGCTCCTGATTTGGCTAAGTTGATCATTGATATCATACGTGATGATAAACTAACTCCTGGAGTTTTCCATTACTGTGGTGATACTATAATGAGTTGGTATGATTTTTCTTGCGAAATATCTAAACGACTTGGATACACTGGTGATAGAATTTCATGTGTTAGTTCTGACAATTATAAAACGGCAGCGGTAAGGCCTCCATATAGTGTTCTCAACTGTGAAAAATTAGAAAGTTTAGGTTATAATCGTTCCGGTTTTTCAAATGGAATAAAGCAATCTATCAATAACATTCTGAATGCTAAAGCAAAAATATGAATTTATTTATCAATGATATTTTTAAGTATCGCCAAGTACTTCGACAATTAATTCACCAGCAGATTACAATGCGTTACCGAAGAACTTTTTTTGGTTTTCTGTGGACGCTATTGAATCCGTTATTGAACATGACGATAATTGCAGTGGTATTTTCATTTGTAATGAAGTTTCAAGTAAATGATTATGCTATTTTTCTGTTTGCTGCGATGATTCCATGGACTATATTTTCAAATTCCATGAATTTTGGCTCATCATCCCTTATTTTGAATGAGTCATTATTTAAGAAGATATATTTACCGAAACAACTATTTGTAATATCAGTCGTTGTAACAACACTAATTGACTCATTCTTAAGTACTATTTGTCTTTTTGTGATAGCTCTTATAATTGGGGCAAAAATATCTATTGCTTTGTTATTTCTTCCCGCCGCATTTTTATTATTGACAATGTTTGTATTGGGGTTGGCTTTTATACTTTCTATAGTGACGGTATATTTTAGAGATATTCAACATTTGATAGTTGTATTTCTCCAGGCTATGTATTTTGCAACGCCAATCATATATCCAATAGAGGCCATACCTTCAAAGCTTCATTTCATATTTCATTGGAATCCTATTTATTATTTTATTGAGTTATTCCGTGCACCAATTTATTTGGGTGAAATGCCGAGTATACCAACTTTGATTATTTGCGTTGTTCTTGCATTTGTTAGCCTTATATGTGGCGTGTATTTCTTTATGCGTAACGAAGCGAAAGTAATTTTCAGGTTATAAATATGAATTCAGAAATCATCTTGAAAAACGTCGGGCTGGAATTTAAGCTTTATCATAATAAAAGTTCTAGTGTCAAAGAGCTATTTTCAAATGTATTTAAAAATGCCAACAAAATAGCGTCAAACAAATTCGTTGCGCTCAATGATATAAATCTTCATATACATCATGGTGAACGACTTGGAATAATCGGCCATAATGGCGCGGGGAAAAGTTCACTTTTAAAAGTGCTATGTAGAATATATACCCCGACTACAGGTCAGATAAATATAAATGGGATGATTGCGCCCCTACTTGAGATCGGTGCTGGCTTTAACCCCGAGTTAAGTGGGAGAGAAAATATATATTTGAATGGTACTATTTTAGGTTACTCAATAAAAAAGATAAAAGAAATAGAATCAGATATAATAAAATTCTCGGAATTAGAACAGTTTATTGATATGCCTGTTAAATATTACTCTACGGGTATGTACATGAAACTAGCATTCTCTATAGCTACAGCAGTTAAGCCTGATATATTAATTCTCGATGAACTTTTTGCTGGCGGGGATGCTGATTTCATCATAAAAGCACAAGAGCGAATGAAATCTATGATTGAAGATTCGAATATTATGGTGTTCGTTTCTCACCAAATGGAACTTTTACTTGAACTCTGTAATCGGGTTATTTGGGTTGATCATGGACGAATTATAGCTGATGGTGAGCCGGGTGAGATTATTAACCGATATTTACATAAGGAAGTGGTGTAATAAATGCGTAGGATCGCTTTTTATCTCTTCTATGATGCCGTTGGTGAAGTCGATGATTATATTCCATTCAAATTATCAGCACTTCAAGAATTCGTAAAAGATATCATTGTAGTATGCAATTCACCAATTACTGAATCTGGACGTGCTAAGCTTGAAAGTATTGGTGTTAAGATCTTTTGTAGAGAGAATATTGGTTTTGATGTCTGGGGCTATAAAGAGGGATTAGAGTTAATTGGTTATGACCAGCTAACCAGTTCTTATGATGAAGTGATTTTATTAAATTACACGTTCTTCGGTCCAATTTTCCCATTTTCAGAGTTATTTAATGAAATGGATAAAAGAACATGTGATTTCTGGGGGATTAGTGACCATAGCGAAATCACACCGAATCCTTTCACTGGTCGTGGAACTTTGCCGAGACATATACAATCACATTTTATAGCAATACGTAGTAAAATGCTGTCCTCTCTTGAATTCAGAAAATATTGGCTAGAAATGCCAATGATTAATAGTTATGAGGATTCAGTTTTAACCCATGAATCTCGTTTTACATCGTATTTTGAAGAGAGAGGTTTTAGCTCTTCTGTATATATAAATGAAAAAGATTATCCTTCGGTGTATCCGACCTTTTTTGATATAAGAGAAACTATACTAAATCGAAGTCCTATATTGAAGCGTAGGCTTTTCTTTCATGATCCTGTATGGATGGAAGATAATTATGTTGATCTTCGTGAAACATTGGATGTTATTAAAAAAACGAGTGACTATAATCTCGATTTAATAATTCAAAATGTTAACAGATCAGTAAAACCAAGAGATTTATATTCAAATCTGGAACAACTTCGGATTCTGCCTACAGATTACTATCTTGATGACTGCAATGTAGAAACAAAAGAAAACGTTGCAGTCATTGTACATGTTGATAATATTGAAAGTTGGAACGAATTATATCTATTTATTAAAAAAATACCAATTCCATTTGATTTATATATCTCTACTCCAAATGAGTGTGACATTAACATCCTAAAAAAATTTGCGTATGAGATTGATGTATTAACTGATATCAGAATTGTAGATAAAACTGTATGCAATGATATATCTACATTGTTCATTACATTCAACGACGTTGGGTTAAATGATAAATATGAGTATATTTGCCGATTACATACCTTATCTGTACAGCATTATAATTCCGAATGGCATCAAGTTAAAAAAATAGACATGGTCAAGCAGCAATGCCTTGAAAATTTACTGGCCACCCCAGAATATATATGTAACGTATTGAAACTGATGCAGCATAGTGCAGATGTTGGCATTGTATGTCCTCCCATTATGCATATTGGACTCCCGACAATGGGGCATGCATGGGGTGAGACTAAACCTCAGGTAGGGCAGTTATGTAAAGAGTTAGGTATCACTGTCCCACTGGATACTGATACCCCGATGGCCGTATATGGTTCAATGTTTTGGTTTAAACCACCGGCTCTCCGCTCTCTTTTCAAACATAACTGGACGTCGGAAGCTCTTAGTGATGAAATAGTTTGTAATGATAGATATATGGCATCTGTCTTTGGTCGTCTTATTTGTTATGCTTCAAAAAATGAAGGGTATAGTATTTATAATGTGATGACGGCAAAGCAAGCAGAGAGGAATTATGTAAAGTTAGAGCTTAAACTCCAAAAAATAATGTCGACTCTACCTACGGGGGATGTCAATTGGCAGTATACAAGCCTAAAAAATATTTTTGGAACGAAAAATGGATATGAACATTCAATGTTATCTATTTTAAGTGGATGTGTAAGATTAAGTCTCAGCGTGTTTAAGCAAAGATTAATCTATAAACATCCAAAATTGGCCAAAAGATTACGTGGGCCATACTTGTTTACAAAAAAATGTATCAAACAATTCCAATCCAAGAAGAATAGAAAATGATAAAAATTGCTATTACTGGCGCAGGTGGTTATATCGGACGACATGTTCTTAGCCAATTGTTGGATATGAACTTTGAGGTTACAGCGATCATTTATCCTGGTTCTGCTCCTGTCTTGGGTGCAAATAATATTGAGTTAGATATTTTAAATGTATCTGAAGAAGTAATATTATCTTCGTTTAAAGGATTTGATGCTGTTCTTCATTTAGCATGGACTGCAGGTTTTAACCATCATGATCCTAGCCATATCGATAATGTTATGAAGCATTATCATTTTATCAAATCACTAATTAATGCAGGTATTACTAATATTTCCATTGCTGGGACCATGCATGAAGTAGGTTATCATGTTGGTGAAATTACTGAAAACACAGCATGTAATCCTAGTAATCCATATGGTATTGCTAAAAACTTTCTTCGCCAATTGTGCATGTATGAGATGCAAAAATCACATGTAAACATTAAATGGCTACGTATGTATTATATTACAGGTGATGACTGTCATAGCAATTCTATATTCGCAAAAATACTTAAAGCTGAAAAAGATGGGAGAAATACATTTCCGCTGAATAGTGGTGAGATGCTTTATGATTTCATAACAATAAAAGAACTGGCAAAGCAAATATCGGCCGCGACTGTACAGAAAGATATTCTTGGCATTATTAACTGCTGTACTGGTAAACCTCGTAGTCTACGTACGGTTGTAGAGTCATTTATTACTGAAAATAATTTGAAGATAGTACCGGAATATAATGTTTTTCCAGTGAGGGAATATGATTCTCCGGCCTTGTGGGGAAGTAATTCGATTATAAATGAAATAATTGAAAATGAAGGGCGTAATGGATTTTGATAAAATGAGTGTTTCATCGATAATAGTCACATTTAACCCAATCATAGAAAAATTATCTATATTAATATCTGAGTTATGTTCTCAGGCTTTCAATGTGATTATTGTTGATAATGGCAGTACTAATTCATCTGAAATTAAAAGATTAAAATCGATTTATCACAATTTGGAAGTGATTTTTTTACCGGGTAATGTTGGTATTGCGGCAGCTCAGAATATTGGCATACATAAGTCAATAGAGTCTAATGCTCAATTCAGTCTTTTCTTTGACCAGGATAGTAAAATACCAAACGATTTTGTTAATCAGATGGTTAAAGATTTTTTATGCATAAAAGGTCAAAGGAAAATAGCTGCATTAGGACCAACGCTGCGTGATAACCGATATGGTAAAATTTATCCGGTCATACGTCTTAATAAACTAGGCTTAAGAGAAAAAATAATTCCGGATGTTACCGACAGTCAACCTTTCGATGTTTCCTGTGTTATAGCCTCGGGTTGCCTAATGGAAAATTCTGTGTTGCTCGATGGTAGCGGTTTGATGAATGAACAATTATTTATTGATTATGTAGATACTGAATGGTGTCTACGAATGATATCCCGAGGGTATGGAGTTTATGTCACACCGAATGTTATTATGGAACATGAAATAGGTGATGAACATATTAATATGTTCGGACTAGTGATCCCTGTTCATTCCGCGAATAGGCGCTACTATAGAGTAAGGAACGGATTTTGTTTGTTCAAAATGGTTCATGTTCCGAAATTATTAGCTATGCGGGAAGTCATCTTTTCATTAATTCATCAAATTATTCTTTGTGTCTATAAAAAAGACGCGAACTATATTAGACTATATTTCAGATCATTATTTGATGCAATAAATAAATAAATATGATACATATTATAGTTGTTAGTCACTATCATGATAAGTATATTTTTTCACTAATTAATAAACTTTTTGATTCAAGCTCTCTGGCATTAGATATTTTTCGAGTTTACATTAAAGATAATGTTAATAGCGTTGCTCTTCGTGATTATTGTGAGAGAAAGCGTGTTTTTTATCTTCCATCAGATAAATGCTCCGGATTTGCTAGGAATAATAACCTCGCTGCGAAGTCTATTTGCGAGCAGTTTAAAGTAAATGATAATGATTATATTCTAATGCTAAACCCTGATGTTTTGATTGATGCTAACGAAATAGCGAAGTTATCGGAAATATTAATAAATAAAAACTATGATCTATTTACGATAGATTTGTATAAAGATATGGATATGACGATTCGTGATCCTTCCGTTCGACATTTTCCAAAGCTTGTTGATTTTTTTACCTCTTTCTTTTTGGGATATAATAAAAGCATTATAGATAGGAGAGACTTTTCTACTCATCAGATAGTTGATTGGTGTGCTGGTTCTTTTCTGGGTGTAAGAATTTCCGTTTTTAATGAAATCAATGGTTTTGATGAAAATATTTTTATGTACTGCGAAGATATTGATATCTGTATGCGTGCAAAAAAAAATGGGCATGATCTATATTACATACCGGATGTAAAGGCAATTCACTTTAGCCAGAATGATAATAGAAAAATATTTAGCAAGAACTTTATGTGGCATCTAAAAAGCATTATATATATTTATCGTAAACATATGCTTAAATTATTCTGATTGCCACACTGAATTCTTAATATTATGGTTCATAAGATCATTGATTAATCGGTTTGTTTGTACACATTTCTATTTCTTTAAGACATCTTATGTATAAAGGGGCTATCGCGCGGTAGTCATATTTAATGTTAATATCCTAATTATCTATCATGCTTAAACGATTAAGGCATGATATCCATCCCCTGACAGGAGTATGTAATGTCCAAGCAACAGATCGGCGTAGTCGGTATGGCAGTGATGGGGCGCAACCTGGCGCTCAACATCGAAAGCCGTGGTTATACCGTCTCCATCTTCAACCGCTCCCGTGAAAAAACCGAAGAAGTTGTCGCTGAGAACCCAGGCAAGAAGCTGGTTCCTCACTATACGGTCAAGGAGTTCGTCGAGTCTCTTGAAACCCCACGTCGTATCCTGTTAATGGTGAAAGCGGGCGCTGGCACCGATGCTGCCATCGATTCCCTGAAGCCATACCTTGATAAGGGCGACATCATCATTGATGGTGGCAACACCTTCTTCCAGGACACCATTCGTCGTAACCGTGAACTGTCTGCTGAAGGCTTCAACTTCATCGGTACCGGTGTTTCCGGTGGTGAAGAGGGCGCGCTGAAGGGCCCATCCATTATGCCTGGTGGCCAGAAAGAAGCGTACGAACTGGTTGCGCCAATCCTGACTAAGATTGCTGCGGTTGCTGAAGATGGCGAACCATGTGTTACCTACATCGGCGCTGACGGTGCAGGTCACTACGTGAAGATGGTCCACAACGGTATCGAGTACGGCGACATGCAGCTGATTGCTGAAGCATACTCCCTGCTGAAAGGCGGCCTGAATCTGTCTAATGAAGAGCTGGCGACCACATTTACCGAGTGGAACGAAGGCGAGCTGAGCAGCTACCTGATCGACATCACCAAAGATATCTTCACCAAGAAAGACGAAGAAGGTAAATACCTGGTTGATGTGATTCTGGACGAAGCGGCGAACAAAGGTACCGGTAAGTGGACCAGCCAGAGCTCTCTGGATCTGGGCGAACCGCTGTCCCTGATCACCGAATCCGTTTTCGCACGTTATATCTCCTCCCTGAAAGACCAGCGCGTTGCGGCATCTAAAGTGCTGTCTGGCCCGCAGGCTAAACTGGCTGGCGATAAAGCTGAGTTCGTTGAGAAAGTGCGTCGCGCACTGTACCTGGGTAAAATTGTCTCCTACGCACAGGGCTTCTCTCAGCTGCGTGCTGCGTCCGACGAATACAACTGGGATCTGAACTACGGCGAAATCGCGAAGATCTTCCGCGCGGGCTGCATCATTCGTGCACAGTTCCTGCAGAAAATCACCGACGCCTATGCTGAAAATAAAGGCATTGCTAACCTGCTGCTGGCACCATACTTCAAAAATATCGCTGACGAATACCAGCAGGCGCTCCGTGACGTAGTTGCCTATGCGGTTCAGAACGGTATTCCGGTTCCAACCTTCTCTGCAGCCGTCGCGTACTACGACAGCTACCGTTCTGCGGTACTGCCAGCGAACCTGATTCAGGCTCAGCGTGACTACTTCGGTGCGCATACTTATAAACGTACTGACAAAGAAGGTGTGTTCCACACCGAATGGCTGGATTAATCTGAATTAACCCACCGCTAAATGCAGGCCCGGAGCGCTCCTCCGGGCTTTTTTATTGCCAAAAAATGGGATTCAGTCAGGTCTGATAGCCGGCGTTGCACTAAATCACGATATACTGGCGTTATGCTGACCCGATACGCCAACCTACCGGCGACGTGTTCACTCTTACATGTTTAACCAGAAGAAGTTACACAACGAATGAAGATAACTATTTCAGGAACAGGTTACGTAGGTTTGTCTAACGGCATTCTGATTGCCCAACACCACGAAGTGGTAGCGCTGGATATCGTGCAGGCCAAAGTCGATATGCTGAATCAGAAGAAATCGCCGATTGTCGATAAAGAGATTGAAGAGTATCTGGCAACAAAGTCGCTTAATTTCCGCGCAACGACCGATAAGCATGACGCTTATCGTGATGCTGATTTCGTGATTATTGCTACGCCGACTGACTACGATCCGAAAACCAACTACTTCAATACTTCAAGCGTTGAATCGGTTATCCGCGACGTAACGGAAATCAATCCGAAAGCGGTGATGATTATCAAATCAACCATCCCGGTTGGTTTTACCAATTCTATTAAAGAGCAACTGGGCATCGATAACATCTTCTTCTCGCCAGAGTTCCTGCGCGAAGGGCGTGCGTTGTATGACAACCTGCACCCATCCCGCATCGTTATCGGTGAGCGTTCAGAACGCGCTGAGCGTTTTGCGGCGCTGCTGCAGGAAGGTGCGGTTAAGAAAGATATCCCAACGCTGTTTACTGATTCGACCGAAGCGGAAGCTATCAAGCTGTTCGCGAATACCTATCTGGCGCTGCGTGTGGCTTACTTTAACGAGCTGGACAGCTATGCGGAAAGCCTGGGGCTGAACTCCCGTCAGATTATCGAGGGTGTATGTCTGGATCCGCGCATCGGCAATCACTATAACAACCCATCGTTTGGCTATGGCGGCTACTGCCTGCCGAAAGACACCAAGCAACTGCTGGCGAACTATGAGTCGGTACCGAACAACATCATTGGTGCTATCGTTGATGCCAACCGTACGCGTAAAGACTTTATTGCCGACTCGATTCTGGCCCGCAAGCCGAAGGTGGTGGGGGTTTACCGGCTGATTATGAAGTCCGGTTCTGATAATTTCCGCGCGTCATCGATTCAGGGGATTATGAAGCGCATCAAGGCGAAGGGTATTCCGGTCATTATTTATGAGCCGGTGATGAAGGAGGATGAATTCTTCAACTCTCGCGTGGTGCGCGATCTGGACGCCTTTAAACAGGAAGCGGATGTCATTATCTCTAACCGTATGGCTGAAGAGTTAGCGGACGTGGAAGAGAAAGTTTATACACGCGATCTGTTTGGCAATGATTAAACATTAGTATCGGCGCAGTACTCGGCGGCGCGTCGCCTGGCTGGGATACGAAAGAAAAAGCCCTCTGATGAGGGCTTTTTTTATGCGTTTGACCCGTCCTGAATAGCGTTGACACGTTCCTGACTTAAATCCGGAGAACGTGATGATGACTGAGTTCAAACGCACCCAACGTGATTATTCTC